>JBDRZF010000240.1:0-2522 GCA_039803805.1 Caldifarciminota bacterium | reverse complement strand
AATACATGGAAGGAAAAACTTGAAATAGCAGAAGGCTATGCACCAACTATTGATATCAATCCTGATGGAGACCCTTATGTTATTTTCAGTAAAAAGGATGAATATGGCTATCATGGCCTTTATGGAATTGGAAGAATTTTAGAAAATAATCAATGGCCAGAAGAACCATGGACAATTCTCCCACCAGATTTAACAAATCCGATACTTTGTCCCTCTTTTAAAATAAGAAATGATGGAATTGGCTTTTTCTCTGTAATTAAAGCATTCTGGCGTGAGTTATGTGTGGGTTATTTTAATACAAGAATAATAAATCCTGAAATACATTTTCTTCCAAGTCCTGCTACTGGCGCTGATCTATCCTGGCAATCATTAACCTTATTAGGCAATGGTAATCCTGCTGTTGCATATTTAAGAGTTGATGGAGATAAAAGAGTATGTTTCAGATACTGGCGTGACCCAATGCATGGCTGGTCACCTGAGGAACAGGTAACACCAGATAACCATATCCCTTCTTATCCTTTTATAGATATAACACCTGAAGGCAATCCCTGTATTGTCTGGGTTCATGATAATAAAATATTCTTCTCACAAAGGATAAATGGAGTATGGACTTCTCCTTTACAACTGAGCCCAGATAATAAAATTGCAACTTCTCCACAAATAAAAAGATTACATTCACTTCTTGTTGTGTCATGGAAACAGGAACCTGTTACCCCACCTAATGGTTATTATGAAATTGCTTACAGGACATATATACCTGGAAGCTGGGGAAATGTGGAAATAGTGGATAGAGGAGATGAATATAGAGATTTCCCAAATATAGAAATCAGACAAACAAATATAGATTATAAAATTTATTTCTTATTCACAAAGAAATCAGAACCAATATATGAATGCATTTTCAGGAAAAGAAGTTTTATTCCTTATACTTCTTATTTAAATTTTTCTTTCCTTTCGCCAAAAGAGAATGAGAAGACACCGATTTCAAAAGAGATTCCTATTGAATGGGTTATAAATGGTTATAATATTTCAGGAATGAATATTTATATTTCAGAAGATGGGGAAAATTTTAATTTAGTTGCTCAAAATATTTCGCCTGGTGAAAAAATTTCAGAAATACCAGAAACATATAAGGGTAAATATAAATTTTTAAATGTAAGTTATCCAACAAAGAAACTTGCTTATAAAATAGAGATAATTGATTCTTTTGGAAATACAAAGGATACTGTTATTCATTTTCAGGCAATGCCATATTCACAGGTTATGAACATAACACAGGGAAATAATGCAAGGAAAATAGTTTCTGATGCAAATGGTAATATTTATGTTGTTTATACAACCTCTTTAATTGATTCATCTATTTATGATACATCAATTTCTTTAAGATTTGGTAAAGAAATAAAATCAAAGGTTTATTATGTAAAAACAGATGATGGAGAAAAATTTTCTGTTCCTGAATTTTTGGGTTATGGAATTGAGCCTTCAATTGATATTTACAACTCTCTTTACTTTATATTTCTATCTCAAAAAAGAGACACAATTTATATTGTCAAAGATAAGGAGAAGAATATTTTTACAATTTCAGAGCCTGATTATGGATTTTATTCACCCTCTTTTAAAATAGATAACTCGGGTGGAATTCATATCGGGGTAGAGAAAATAAGTAGAATGCCTTTAAATGACAGTTTAAATATAAAACTTATGTATTTTTATGCATCTTCTTTTGGAGAAGAACCAGTTTTTGAAATTGTTGATGAATGGAAAGAAAAATTTATAAAACTTCCAGCTGCCCCGATTGAAACAACAGTTACTTTAATTTTATCCTTACAACCATTAATAATAGATACTCAGAGAGTTGTAAAAGTGTCCCCTTCTTTTTCTCCTTCAATTTCTGTTGATTATGAAGGAAAAGTTCATATTGTATATGATAAAAGGAATGAAATTTTTTATGCTATAAGGGATTCATTATGGGAAAAAGAAAAGATATCGCATGAGGGTGCTTATGCATGGAATCCATCAATGGATATTTATGGATTAAATATCGGGATTACATGGTCAGAGATAGATACATTAACAGGGAAATTCACAATTTATAGAAAATATGGTATTAAAGGAGATTTTATAAGGGAAGATACTTTAACAGATTATGCAACAGGAACATCTTATACAAGAAAAAATGCAGGAGTTGTATGGGATAAAGATAGGGAAATTGTTTATAAGAGGTTTAATTCTTTTACAGATGAATTTGATAGTGAAGAAATTATAAATTCTTCTTTTAGTATTGCAAAATATCCACAATTTGAAACATATTGGGATGAAAATAAAGCATACGATTATTTTATATGGACAGACCCTGAAATAGGGGTAACTCCTGTTGAGGTTGAAACTGCAATAACAGTTCCTGTTATTCAAAAGCCTATTATAAGACCCTATTTCTTTCTTGATTTTAAAAAAATTGATAGAGATTTAAATAAAATACCTCTCTATATAAATATTCCGCTTGGTAAAGAAATACCTTCAAG
>JBDRZF010000239.1:0-2596 GCA_039803805.1 Caldifarciminota bacterium | reverse complement strand
ATAACTGTGGATGTGGTGATGGATACAGCGGAACAGGTATCAGCTGGCCATGCATAGAAGACCCTGTTTGTGCAGGATACAGTTGTTATGGACATGGAAGAGGCATGTGTCAGTGGGGGTCAAGAAGATGGGCTTATAATCAGGGAAGATTATGGAAATGGATTGTTAACCACTATTATGAGCCAGGAAATATGTATATTGCAACACCAATGAAAATAAATTCTATAAGCGTTTCCCAAAATCAGGTTCAGCCGGGTGACACATTTATAATTTATTATAACATTTATTCTTACTGTGAAAAAAAACATGAAAATATTTTACTTGGCGCTTCTCTTTATAATCCGAATGTTGGATTTATAGATGATCCTCAAAATGATTCTCTTGTTTTAGTTCCTCCTCAGCAAAGCACAAGAGCAAGAATATTTGTTACACCAACAAATGCTCCATATGGCTTATATGATTTATGGACTGCTTTATGGGTTGATGTTGATGAAGATAAAGATATAACAGGTAATGACCTTGATTTATATTTATTTATTCTGGAAGATGCCATTAGTATCCAGCCTGTTGAAGCAAGAGAAGATAAACTTCCACCAGACTTTTATTTAATATCAAACTCTTCAAAAAAATTTGGATTTCTTCAGATTTCACCAAATATAATAAACCAAAAAACAGAAATCATTTTCAGCACCCCATCAAAGAGAAAAATAACCCTTGAAATTTTTGACATAAAAGGTTCAAGAATTTTAAAGATATTTGAAAGGGATTTTGAAAAAGGTATTTATAAATATTTTTTAAATACAAAATTTTTAAAATCGGGAATATATTTCCTTCATTTAAAAAGTGATAAAAAAGAAAAAGATACAAGAAAAATAGAGATTTTTAAATAAAACTCCTTTTCCCTAATCAAGAATTTTTACACCTCGGAAGTGTAAAAAAAGAGTGTAATAGATTTAAATTTTAATTTTAAATAGACAAAAATTGGAAATTATTAATTCTCTTCCTTTATAATTTTTTTTATGAATTTTTTTGCTTTTTCTCTTATAATGGGTTCTTTATGGGGGATAGGAGAAATTTTAATATGGAATTTCTTGAAAATTTTAAATATAGGTATAAAATCTCCATTTGTATTTGCCTATGGAATTTTTATTCTTACCTTATCAAGAAAAATTTATGATAAAAAAGGAATATCATTATTAATAGGGTTAATAGCAATATCTTTTAAATTTTTAAATTCTTCAATTTTCTTATGCCAGTTTGTTGCTGTTCTAATAGAGGCTATTTGCTTTGAAATAGGATTTCTTTTGATTCCTTATTTTAAAAATTTTTACAGGATTTTAATTCCATTATTTTCAACTTATTTTAGTTTTGCAGGCTTTGCCTTTTCAATAGTGTATATTTTAAAAATGGAGGGATGGGTTAAAAGGGGGAAATCAGGAATAATTCATTATATTACCGTAAACGGCTCCCTTGCATTTTTATTTTCAATTCTGGCTTTCAATCTCGCTCTGCTTTTATACAATTATATTTTCAATAAAAAAACTGAAAAGATAATTATTCTTTTTAAAAAATACGGACTGAAATTTTCAATATTATTTTTTATATTGAGCTGGATATGGATAAATCTTTGATAGAAACATGTATTCAATGTGGAAAATGTAGTGCATCCTGCTCTTTTTCCAAATATATGGAATATTCTCCGAGAAAATTAATTAACATTTTTTTATCAGAAAATAAAATACCTGAAAATATAAATACATTTTGGCTTTGCACATCCTGTTATACCTGCACTATAAAATGTCCAAGAGGTATTCCTCTTATTGATTTTATTTATTTAATAAGGGAAAATTATTATGATAAGTTAAAAAATAAATATGCAGAATTTTATAAAGTATTTCACAGGAATATTAAAAAGAATAAAAGGTTAAAAGAAAAATCTGCTTTTTTAGAATATTTTATTAACTCACCACTTTTTTTAATCCAAAAAATTGATTTGCTTTTTAAACTCTTGATTAAAAAAAGATTATGAAAGAGGCTATTTTTCCGGGTTGCTCTTTAACCCAAAGTGCAAAGGATTATTATTATTCTACAAAAATCATCTTAAGGTATCTTGGTAAAGAGATTGAAGAATTGCCTGAATGGGAATGCTGTGGTGCAACCATTTTACCATCCATTTCAAAAAAGGATTTTGAAGAAGTAAATAAAAGGAATATTGAGAGAGCAACTCTTTTAAAAATTAATAGGCTTATTTCTCCATGTAGTTCATGTTTTATCAATCTTAAAAAATTTTCAGAGAATAAAGTTGAAATAATACATCTTCTTTATTATCTTTATGAAATGAAAGATAAAATAAAGTTAAAAGTAAAAGATAAAAAAGATTTGAAGATTATTCCTTATTATGGGTGTCAAACATTAAGACCTTTTGGAAAAGAAAATGTCTGGAATCCCTTTTCAATGGATGAAATAATTGAAATATGTGGTTTTAAAGTGGTAAATTTCCCGTATAAAACAAAATGTTGTGGAGGAGTTGTCTCTCAGATAGAGCCTTACAGGGGAAATGAAATAATAAAGGAAATTTTTGAAGATTTTGTTGAAA
>JBDRZF010000238.1:0-2599 GCA_039803805.1 Caldifarciminota bacterium | reverse complement strand
GTATAGTACCATCGGCCCTGGGCGGCTTAACTTCCGTGTTCGGAATGGGAACGGGTGTTTCCCGCCCGGTATGGTGGCCGGAGGAAGATTTTAAGTTTAAAGGAAAAAAAGAAAAAAAGTCAAATATTTTTATTTTTCAAATTAACCACTTCCCCCTCCTTTTATTCTTTTATTTCACAAAGACTATTTTTGCTTTCTTTTCCCCTTCTTTTCCTTTTAAGTGTATAAAGTATATACCAGGTTTTTTAAGGCTAACAGGAATTTCATAAACTCCTTCTTCAAATTCTTTTTCTTTTTCCATTAAAACCTGTCCAGAAACATTCATAAGATTAAATAATAATTTCTGTTTTTCAGGAATCGAAATTATAAGTTTTGGTAAAAAGTCTTTATCATAAACTATCCTTAAATTATATTGTTCTCTTGAAAATTCTTTTTCCTCTTTTTTAAGTTGAGCATAAAATCCTATTATCTTTGCTATTGTATCCTGAGATGTTGTATAGTTTGATTCGCTAATCCAGTATGTATAGTATCCGTTCCATGGTCTTGGATCAAATTCAACTGCTCTACAATTTGTCAGCCCGAGATTGTCTAACTTTATTCTATGTCCTGGAACAATTTGTCCTGTATTTCTATTTATCTCCATTAAAACACTTGAATCAAGTTGTGAAGAAGATGTCCAGAATGTGGCAACATGTAAAAGTGAGCCACCGTTTGGTCCATTTGGTTCAAAAGCAAGGCATCTTGGTCCGTATAAGGTTGAATATGGAACATTGAACTGGCTTATAATCTGTCCAGTATTTGGATTGAATTGGTATATTTTATTCTGATCCCTATCTGCACACCATAAATTCCCGTTTGTTGGATCATAAGCAATTCCTGTTGGATAAGTTGTTGCAGGAGAATTAAGTGTTTGAATTACCTGGCCATTATCAGGATTTATCTTATAAATTCTCTTTAAAGGCAGTTCATGAAGCCATATATACCCTCCACCATATGTTATATCAGTGCATGAATCAGCAGGTGCAGCAAATGAGCCAATAAGTGTTAATTCATCAGGATGGAGAATATAAATTGTTGAGCCATAGAATTCTGTCATATAGAGCCTGTTTCTATCAGGATCATAGGCAAGTCCATAAACAAGTGCGCTTGTTCCTACACCAGGTGCAGGTTTTATAATTATAATTGTTCCGGGAGCCATTCCGATTGTTTTTGTAAATTGCCTATCAGCAACATATCCACCAGAACCTGTTATATGATATGTGAATACAACCTGATGTCCTGCTGGTGTGTTCTGTGCTGCTTTTAAAACAAATGGAGTTGAATTTGATGTATCTCCTATTCCAAGATATCCGTGATAAAATACTGAATCACTTAGAAGGGTTACATAAGGGCTTGTAAATCTTAAAATACCTTTAACAGAATCAATTGGTGCACCACCTGTATTTTTAACCTGAACAGTTAAATAAATTGTTTCTCCTGGGTCCCACATTCCATTATTATTCTGGTCAGTAAATGGTGTTTTTGAAACAATAATATAAGGGAAATTGACTGGGGGTGTATTTAAAAGTACTTTGTATACATTTAATCTTCCCCATCCATAATTATTATTAGGATAAGGTGCTCCCTGAGAAGGATGGTCAGCGTAGTCTAAGAGTAAATTATAAATTGTTGGAACATCAAGAGTTGGATTTTTCTGTTTTATTATTGCAATTGCTCCTGTTACATGTGGGGTTGACTGTGATGTGCAACTATAAGTTTCGTAACCACCACCGGGTATAGAAGAAGTAATATTTACTCCAGGGGCAGAAATGTCAGGTTTTGTTCTGTTCCAATCAGGTCTCATCCAGTATTGGGGATTATTCCATGGATCCAAGTTTGGAGCAGGTCCTCTTGAAGAATAAGAAGGGATATTATCGTTTACATCAGTTGCACCAACTCCTATAACAATTGGGAAATTACCGGGTGTTCCTGCAGTTCCGGCATTAGGTCCAGAGTTTCCAATTGCAAATACAGGGAAAATATTAAGATTTCTCCAGTTTATACAATCCTGCCAGAATTCAGTAGAAGTTGTAGCAATTGACCCCCAGGAGTTGGAACAAGCAATGATATTTACTCCGATGCTCTTCCATACAGCAATTTTCTGAAACGCTGAATGAATTGCGGAAGAAGGACATGAACCACTTGCATTGCATATCTTGCACGTCACAAATTTTGCACCAGGTGCAACACCTATATCATATTGAAATGGACCATTTCCATCACCACCTAAAATTATTCCCATTGTATGGGTTCCATGACCATGGTCATCATAAGGATCAGGCTGTCCATTTATAGGGTCGCACCAGTAAGGTGAAAGCCATTTACCCTTTAATGCTGGATGGTTTATATCAACACCTGTATCCATATGCCCTATTATTATTCCTTCTCCTGTAAACCCTTCATTCCAGCATGAATCTGCTTTTACTTTTATTATATTCCATGTTGGTGTAAGTGTGGTTGGTTCAGAATTTCTAACCTCTTCAATTTGGATTACAAAATCTTCAATTATGTATTCAACGTCCTCTCTTTTTGCAAGTTCTTCTATTACATCCTTTGTTGC
>JBDRZF010000237.1:0-2629 GCA_039803805.1 Caldifarciminota bacterium | reverse complement strand
TTTGCATTTTTTAAATAAAACTCAACAAATTTCTGAACCTCTATTTTTTGAAGAGATTTTACATTTATATAAAGGAAAAGAGGACGAGACAAGGGGAAATATTTGCCATTCATTATATTTTCAATTGTTGGTAAAACTGGGCCTCTCCCATCTTCTGGGTCAATTGCTACTGCTTTTAGAATATCCTTATTTTCTTCATAATAGGCGTATCCAAAAAATCCAAGTGCAACTGGATCACTTGAAATTCCTTGAACTAAAACATTATCATCCTCTGAAGCCACAAAATCACCTCTTGAGGCACCCTCTTTGCCGACAATTGCTTCTGTAAAATAATCATAAGTTCCTGAATCAACACCGGGTCCAAATAAATGAATTTCTTTGTCAGGCCATCCATTTCTTATTTGAGACCATTTCTTAATCTTTCCCTGTGCATCTGGTTCCCATAATTTTTTAAGTTCAGAGAGCTTTATCTCATTACACCATGTATTGTCTCGATTTACCACAACAGTTATACCATCATAAGCAATCGGAACTTCTATAAATTCTACTCCGCTTTCCTGAGCAAGTTCAATCTCATTTTTTTTAATCGGTCTTGAAGCATCATTTATATCTGTTTCATTTCTCAAAAATTTTTTAAATCCACCACCTGTCCCTGAAATTCCAACAAGAACCTTTACATCTTTATAAACCTTTTGAAATTCCTCTGCGACAGCCTCTGTTATTGGATACACAGTGCTTGAGCCATCTATTCTTATGAATTTCTGGGAGTACAGGTTTGCTCCTATTATTCCTATCACCACCAGCCACTTTTTCATTTTTATCTCCTTTTAAGCAAATTAAATTTAAATAAAAAATGTTAAAAGAATATAAAATTAATGTTAAAAATATGTTAAATTAAGGAATCGGTAATGTTATTATGAATTTTGTACCCTCTCCCAATTTACTCTCCACATCAACCTTTCCATTATGAAGTAAAATAATATGCTTTACTATTGAAAGTCCCAGCCCTGCACCACCTTTTTTCTTATCCCTTGCTTTATCCACAACATAAAATCTCTCAAAAATTCTCGGAATATGCTCCTTCGGAATACCAATTCCCGTATCTTCAAATTCTATTATTATATTATTATCTTTTCTAAAAGCAGAAATTTTAATCTTCCCTTTCTCAGTATATTTAATTGCATTATCAATCAAATTTATAAAAACCTGCTCCATTTTAACTGGGTCAACTTTTAAAAGGGGCAAATCTTTTTCAAAATTAAGTTCAACTTTTATATCTTTATCTTCCAATGACTTTTGGAAAAGAGGGAGTAAATTTTTAATAATTTCATCAATTTTAACTTCTTTTAAATCTAAAACCACTTCTTTTCTTTCAATTTCAGAAATGTATATTATCCTTTCCAAAATATTTATCAATCTTTCAATATGATTCTTTATAACTTCAATATATTTTTTATTTTTTATATTCTCCTCCTCTTCAAGGGTTTCAATAAAACCTTTTATCACTGTAAGTGGTGTTTTAAGTTCATGAGAAATATTTATCGTAAAATCTCTTTTAATTCTTTCAATTTCTCTTATTTCTGTTATATCGTGAAAAATTGAAATTATTTCCTCAGTATCAGGAACTTTTTTCATTGTGCATACAAATATTTTACCATTGATTTCAATTTCATCAATAACGGACTCTCCTTTTTTTACTTTTTCAATTAACCTACCAAACTCTGGCGATTTAAAATACTCCCAGTAAAGTCTATTTTCTTTTAAGTCTTCCTTTAAGAATTCTTTCATTTTTTCATTGAATAAAATAATTTTACCATCCTTATCAAATACACATATTCCACAAAGAATTGAATGAAAAATAGCAGAAATCTTTTCTCTATCTATTTTAACCTCATCAAAAAGATGCTTAATTTTTTTAACCATTTCGTTGAATTCCCTTGAAAGATCTCCTATTTCATCTTTTCTTTTTGTAAAAATTCTTGTTTCAAAATCAAAAGAAGCAAGTTTTTTAAAACCCTTTAATAGTTCTTTTAAAGAATCCGTAACACTTTTTGAGATTAAAATAGCAATCAACCAAGAGAAAATAAGAACTCCTATAGTCAAAATCAAAATTCTTTCTCTCAAATCTGATAGCAAAGAGTTTACATCCTTCATAAATATACTTGTTCTCAAAACACCGATTACTCTTCCATTTTCATAAATTGGTAAGGCAACATAAAGCATTTCTTCTTTTAATGTTTTACTGTATCTTATAATGCTTCCAATATCTCCATTTAATGCTGCTACTATTTCGGGTCTATCCCTGTGATTTTCCATTAAACGAGGATTTTCTTTTGAATCAGCCAAAGGATTTCCCATTGTATCTATTATGGTAATTCTTGTATTTATTTTCTCTCCCATCTCCTTTGCAAATTTATCAAGATACTCATAATCTTCTTTTTTATAAAACTCAAAAATATTATGCATTAAAGAAATTCCAGTATCTTTTAAGTGAATTTTAAGTTCATTAATATAAGAATTTTTCACTAAATTATATGAGAAAAGAAATATAAAAAAAGATAAAAATAAAGTAATAGATGCATAACTCAAAAAAAGTTTATGAAATATGCTACTCCTCAATTTTATATCC
>JBDRZF010000236.1:0-2643 GCA_039803805.1 Caldifarciminota bacterium | reverse complement strand
TCTTTCCTTTTTTAAAAAAGAAGCAAACTTTTTTATAACATCTGAATATAATTCTCTTTTATCAGTAATTATTAAAATATCCCCCTTTGCTATATAAACCGCAATTAATAGTATAATAAAAATTTTCTTCATAAACAATTTATATAATATAGAATTTAACTTAAAAAGTCAAATTAAATTAAATTTAAAATAATTTCTGAATTATCCCAAGAAATATCTATAAGTTCTAAATGCCATAAGCGTTTGTGTTTTCTCTATATTTTTAACTTTATGAATTTTTTCAACAATTACTTCACCTAATCTTTCATATTTCTCAGTTTCAATAATTGCAAGCAAATCAAATTCTCCAGTTACCATGTAAAGTTCTTTTATTTCCTCGATAGCCAAAAGTTCTTTACTCACTTCAGGAAGTTTACCAACAGTTATCTTCATTAAAACAAAAGCAGTATATTTGTTCATATTTCCTCCTTTTTAAGACATATTTAATTATAAAGAAAAAAAATTTGTTTTTTCAATTACACAAAAATCCTTTATAATTAAAAAGTAAAAAGGAGTATAAAATGAAAACAAAAGAAAAAATTAAGGAATTAGAAAGTTTGATTGAAAAAGCAAAGTTAGGAGGAGGAAAGGAAAAAATTGAAGAACAGCATAAAAAAGGAAAATTAACAGCAAGAGAAAGAATTGAACTACTTCTTGACCCGGGAAGTTTTGAAGAATTTGATAGATTTGTTACTCATCACTGTTATGATTTTGGAATGGAGAAAAAAAGAATACTGGGAGATGGAGTAATAACAGGATTTGGAAGGATAAGGGGTAGACCTGTTTTTGTATTTTCTCAGGATTTCACAGTATTTGGTGGAAGTCTTTCTTATGCTTATGCGGAAAAGATATGTAAAATAATGGATTTGGCTATGCAGAATGGTGTCCCTATAATAGGTTTAAATGATTCAGGAGGAGCAAGAATTCAGGAAGGTGTTGTTTCTCTTGCAGGTTATGCAGAAATATTCTGGAGAAATGTAATGGCTTCAGGAGTTATTCCACAGATATCAGCAATAATGGGACCATGTGCTGGTGGAGCAGTCTATTCCCCTGCTTTAACAGATTTTATATTTATGGTTGAAAAAACAAGTTATATGTTTATAACAGGACCAGAGGTAATAAAGGCAGTAACAGGAGAAGTTGTAACTTTTGAAGAACTCGGTGGAGCGAAGGTTCATGCAGAAATTTCAGGAATAGCCCATTTTACTGCAAAGGATGATTATGAGTGCATTGAAAAAATAAAAAAACTTTTTGAATATTTACCATTAAATAACCTTGAAGACCCCCCTTATATGGAAACTGATGACCCTGAAGATAGAATATGTGAGGAATTAGACGAAATAATTCCTGATGACCCTGATATTCCTTATGATATGAAAAAGGTTATTGAAAGTGTCGTTGATAAAGGAACATTTTTTGAAGTCCATGAAAAATACGCACCTAACATAATTGTTGGATTTGGAAGGATGGGAGGAAAAGTGGTAGGGATAGTTGCTCAGCAACCCCTTTATCTTGCCGGGGCACTTGATATTGATGCATCAATAAAAGGGGCAAGGTTTGTAAGGTTTTGTGATGCTTTTAATATACCTCTTATAATTTTTGAAGATGTACCCGGATTTTTACCGGGTGTTGAACAAGAACACAGAGGGATAATAAAAAATGGAGCAAAACTTTTGTATGCCTTTTCAGAAGCAACTGTTCCAAGAATAACAGTTATAACAAGAAAATCTTATGGCGGTGCTTATTGTGTTATGTCTTCAAAACAAATAAGAGGGGATATAAATTTTGCCTGGCCTACAGCAGAGATAGCAGTTATGGGACCTGAAGGGGCTGTAAATATAATATTTAGAAAGGAATTAGAAAAAAGTGAAAATCCCCAGGAATTAAGAGAAAGACTTATAAAAGAATACAGAAATAAATTTGCAAATCCTTATGTTGCGGCATCTTATGGATACATTGATGATGTTATAAAACCAAGTGAAACAAGAAAAAAAATAATAAATGCGTTAAAAATGCTTGAAAATAAAAGCGCAAGATTACCTTACAAAAAACATGGAAATATTCCATTATGATAAAAAAAGTTTTAATTGCAAATAGAGGAGAAATTGCAATAAGGATAGCAAAAACTTTAAAGGAAATGGGAATAAAAACTGTTTCAGTTTATTCTGATGCGGATAAAGAATCACTCCATATAAGAAAAACTGATGAAACTTATTATTTAGGTCCTTCAAAACCTTCTGAAAGTTATCTTAATATTGAAAAAATAATTGAGATAGCAAAAAAATGTAAAGCAGATGCAATCCATCCCGGATATGGATTCCTTGCAGAAAATCCAAAGTTTGCAAAAGAATGCGAAAAGAATGAAATAATTTTTATAGGACCTTCATCAGAATCATTAGAAAAGAGTGGGGATAAAATATTTGCAAGAAAAGTAGCAAGAGAATGTGGTGTTAATATTATACCTGGAAGTGAGGTTGGGACAGAAAATTATGAAGAATTTGAAAAAATGGCGGATGAAATTGGCTATCCTTTAATTATAAAAGCAGCACTTGGTGGTGGAGGCAAGGGAATGAGGATTGTTGAAAAAAAAGAGGATTTAAAAAG
>JBDRZF010000235.1:0-2649 GCA_039803805.1 Caldifarciminota bacterium | reverse complement strand
TTTTGTAAATTCAATTTTTTCAAGAGTAGTTGTATCATTATATGCCCATATTGAATATAAATTGTTCTTATATAAAAAGCCAGCAGGATTTTTCCCATAACCCAAAAATATTTTTTTGATTAAAGAATCCTTTAAAATTGCATCATAAATTAAACTATTTTTTGAATAAAGAATATGGAGTGTATCATTTTTTATAAATAATCTTTTTGAATTATTTGGTGGAACATCAAAAATTGGTATTCCTTCATCAATTGTTGCAACAGGTGGTGGAATTAAATATCCTACAGGATATCTTCTGAAAATCAAAAGTGAATCATTCAATGAATGAATAATTTCTGCGTAAATTCTTAAAGGCTCTCTCCTTAAAATAAAATTTGGCTTTAATTTTTTATTATATTCAGGCATTAATGTTTTTTTAAGAGGAGGTAATGGAGTATTTATTATTTTTTGTAAATAAATCTGTTTATCCTTTTCAAAAATTAAAGAGGACATATCTGATTCATATAAAATTTGTGGATTTTCACCCTCAGTAAAACTATTCTGGGAATTAAAATCAGGATACCATACCCAACAAAGCCAATCTTCATCATATTTTATAACTTTTATTTTTCCATCACTTATAAAACAGGCAAGATTTTCATTACCTATAAATGGTGATATACCTATACCTTGCCAGGAATCCCATGTCTGCTTATCATAAACAATAAGGGGATATGGTGTCCTTTCCTCTGTGATACATTTTAAATTATTAAGATTATAAATCATTATAACTTTTTCTTCACCATTTTCTTTGACTTTACCGAGTGAAAAATGGGGTAAATAAACTCCCTCTCCAATTGAGTCGCAACCTATCCTTATTGCATTTAAATTATCATTTATTTTATAAAGACATACTTTTGAATAATTTATTTGAGGAGGTCCATATTTCCCAGTAGAAAGGCTATCAGCAAATCCAAGATAAATTCCTTTATTTTGAACATAAATAATAGAGGGATTAAAACCCAGCTTAAAATCATGCTTTATGGACCAATTATTTTGTGAATTTCTTTTAGCATAACTTATATGATGTACTCCAGAAACCACGTCTTCAAAGGCAACCCATATTTTACTTCCATCATAAGTTAAAGTTGGATTAAGCGCTATCCCTGAGCCACTAATAGTTTCAGGAGTAGACCAACTAAGCCCATTATCGTTAGAATATGTATAATAAATTTTTCCATCTTTTGAATAAACAATATGTATAGTATTTCCAACCCTTATAATATTTTTACCACTTGAAACACAAAGATTTACATTTTTTGTTGCAATAATCGGTGAAGTTGTAACCCATACAGAATCAGAAAAATTAGAATAAATCCCATCTTTATATGCCCTTACCTTATAAAAATAATCCTTAAATTGTGAAACAGAATTATCAATCCATTCAATTTGCCCTGTTCCTTGTCCCTGTGTTGGATAATTTGTATATGGATAAATACAATGCCAGTTTTCATTTATTCCTTTCCTCCAAATTTCATAACCTTCTTCATAGTTTGAATTGTCATTCCATTTTAAAATAACTGAGGTATAAGGAGAATAAGAATTTGCTGAAAGATTTGTTGGAGGGTTTAAAGCTAAAGTGGTTACCTGGATTGGACCTGCCCATTGTGATGTATCGCAGGTTAGCGCAGCTAATTTGTAATAATATGTTTTATTAGGCTCAAGCCCAACATCTGAATAAGAACCTATATTTTGAGGCGAAATAAAAGTTTGCCACATATTTTCCCCTTCTTTTCTTCTTTTTAAAATATAAGCCCCTTCATTTTGAGCATTATCACTCCAACTTAAAATACAGGTATTTTCGCTCACAGAACCCATAAAGTTTGTAGGTGCTGGCACAGGATATGGCTCTAAATAATTAAAGGGATGAACATCCACATAATATAATTCAGTTACATTACCATACCCGAGCTCCTGCCACTTATCTTTATATTTGCCAATAAAATCATCATTCCCTCCGGGAAAACGATAAGCCTTATATTTAAATTTTACTGAATCTTCCTCTTCACCTTTTTTCTCCCATATTGAGACACCTTCTGTCATGATATTTTTTAATGATTCAAGAGTATATATCACTTTATATATCCCGCCATAAACACCGTCATCATCAAAATTTATTGAATGGTCATTTGTATTTTTATCATCAAATAAATCCCAGAAAAATTGCATAACTGAACCCTCAACTATTGAACCATCTGTATTTGGATAATCAAGTTTAGAACCACGATAGTAAGGAAAATAAAGAGTATCAAGAGGTTGATAGAATTCCTCTCTCTTTTTGGTTGTATCGGTCAGGTTTTGCCCAAATTCTTCTATCCACATTGCCAATTCATTAAATTCAGCAAAACCTTCACGAAATGCATGCCCATGATTTGAAACAGTCCTTTCCCAATGATCTTCAATAATTTCTCCATAAGGAATTTTATTCCCCAGAACTGAAACCTGTAAACCATGAGACCACTCATGGGTTAAAACTGTTCCTGAATCAGGATCCCAAATATCCCCTCTTTTTCCAAGTGTTATTTGATAAGGATTATTATAAGTTACCCCAACACCATACCATATCCCTAAAAATGGTATCTTAATTTTTGCTTCCTGTAAAGTTCCAAG
>JBDRZF010000234.1:0-2652 GCA_039803805.1 Caldifarciminota bacterium | reverse complement strand
CAAGTTTTTTCTTTCCTATTCCTTTAACTTTTAAAAGGTCATCGTAATTTTTAAACTTTTCCCTTTCTCTTAAATTTATTATAACCCTTGCAGTTTTTTCACCTATTCCAGGAATTAAAATTAATGATTCAAGAGGAGCAGAATTTATATTTATTTTAAAATTATCCTCCTCATAAAAATAATTTGAACTTTCTTCTCTATTTTCATTTTTTAAACCTTTATAAATGTTTCCTGTAAATATCATAAAAAAGAAAAGTAATAAAATAAATCTTTCAAAGGGCAACAATGCAAAACTATATTTTATTTTTTCAAAAAGTTCCATCTTTTAAAAGTTCCCTTGTTATTTCAAGATAAATTTTAAAAAAATCAGGGGAATTTTCATAGAGATATTTTTCATGTTTAAAAAGCGTATGATAATCTTTTCTCTTTGCAGGTCCTGTTAATGCCTTATAAACTCCTTCTTTTTTTATATTTTCAAAAGTTGTTTTTATAAGGGGGAAAAGGATTTCAAGAGGAAGATGGGTATTTTTTAAAATTTCTTCAGATTTTCTTAATAAAAAAACAAAAAAGTTTGATAAAATTGTTGAAGCAAGATGGATTAAAAATTTCTTTTCCTCTGTAACTTTCAAAATTTTTACATCATTGTTAAAAATTTTTTTTAAAACCGTGTAAATCTCCTCGTCACCTACAAAACTTGCATATATATCTTTAAAATAAGAAGGAGAAGGGAATGAAAAAGTCTGGATAGGATGAAATGAGCCTGTAAGAAATCCTTTTTCTTTTAATGGATTTAAAACAGAAAGGGGTAAAGTGCCAGAAAGATGAACTGCCATTTTTTTACCTTCAATCTTTACTTCTTTAGCAAATTTTTCAATCTCATCATCCTTTATACATATAAATATCAAATCTGAATTTTCAAAAACTGAATCAGGTGAATCTTCAGGTTCCCCTATTATACTTTTATATTCTCTTCTTTTCTTTTCGCTTTTTGTCCACCATAAAAATTTAAGATTTTTTTCTTTTAAATATAAAGAAAGGGAAAAACCAACATTTCCAGTTCCTATAATTCCAAATTTCATTAAATTATTCTATTTCTTCTCCTGGATTTAAAACTATTATTTCTGTTTTAACATCATAATCTTTTACTTTTTTAATAAATTCTTCTGGAGTCCCTGTTAAAGGTGGAAAGGTTCCAAAATGCATTGGAATTGCATGTTTTGGCTTTAAAATGTTTATTGCAAATGCTGCCTCTTCTGGTCCCATTGTGAATAAACTTCCAATTGGAATTAAGACAAGGTCTGGTTTATAAATTTTTTCAATGTATTCAAGTCCACCAAAAAGACCCGTATCACCCATATGGTATATTTTAAATCCATTTTCAAAAGATACTATAAAACCACAGGGTTCTCCTCCTGAAAACATTCTTCCACCTTCTTCTATTCCTGATGAATGGGTTGCATCAGTCATAATTATTTTAATATCATCAAAATAAAATGTCCCTCCCTTATTCATCCCTTGAACATTTTTAACACCCTTTGAACTTAAATAAAAAGAGATTTCATAAATTGCAAGGACAAGCGAGTTTGTCTTATTTGCAATCTCTATTGCGTCACCAAGATGATCACCATGCCCATGAGTTATTAAAATCAAATCAACTTTATCAAAATCTTTACCAGGAGATTTTGGATTTGAAAGCCATGGGTCAACAAATATTATTTTACCTTTTGGTGATATAAGTCTAAAAGCAGAATGTCCATAATATTTAATTTTAACTCCATCAAACCTTTTCATGGTTCCTCCTTTTAAATTTTTAATATTATAAAGAGAATTTATTTTATAAGTAAAACACCTATACCTTTTTGAATACCTTCTAATCTTATAAAATACTTACCCGATGATTTAATTTTTAATGTTATTCTTTTTGAGTTATTTAAACTTAATCTTTCTACTTCTTTTCCTGTTATATCATAAATTTTTAAATAACCTGAATAAGGTAAAGAAAATTTTAAATCAATATTATCTTTAAAAACAAAACTCTTTAAAAACAGAGGAGAAACTTTATTTGCCATTTCATAGATTTGTGTAAAATAAAACTTTTTAAAATAGATATCAAAATTGCCACTTCTTGAATCTTCAAATACAGTATATATGTAATTGTCTTTTACTGCAATTCTTGGGAAAAGGGAAAAGTTTTGATAAGATGATATTTGAAAGAAAGGAGACCAGGTATTTCCTGTATCAAGAGAAAAAACTCCTCCTATACACCATTTATCTTCATAACTATTATAATTTGCCCATATACATAATAGAATTCCGTCTCCTAAATATTTTATACTTGGATAAATTCCGCTAAATGGATAACTTATTAAATTTACAGGTTCTGTCCATGTATTTCCATAATCATTACTTTTTCTATAAAGTATTTGCCAGAAATTGCCAGGCATAGAAGCATCAAGGTTTGAATAGACAAGATGAAGATTTCCATAAGGATCACTTTCTATTGAGGGGAAATATGAATAAATATTTTCATTATTATTTGTAATTTTTTTATAATTGTTTCCAAAGGGCTCTTTATCAATCCATATATTCCAAAAAGAGTGTTGCGAATGATTTGCAACCATTTCCTGCCATACACAGTATAAATTTCCATTT
>JBDRZF010000233.1:0-2653 GCA_039803805.1 Caldifarciminota bacterium | reverse complement strand
AATAATTATTTTGTACCCTTTAAATCAAATAGTTTATAATTAAACTTAATGAAAATTATTGAACTTAAAGGTATTGAAAAAGAATATATAACAGGTAAACAAAAGATAAAAGCGCTAAAAGGAATTGACCTTGTTGTTGAAAAAGGCGAATTTATATCAATTGTTGGACCATCAGGTTCTGGTAAGACAACCCTTCTTAATGTTATAGGTTGTATAGATATTCCCACAAAGGGAGAGGTGATATTTAAAAATGAATCCCTTTCAAATAAAAAACCTGATGAACTTGCCTTTTTAAGAAGAAATTATTTTGGATTTATATTTCAGACTTTCAATCTTATACCTGTCCTCACAGTCTATGAAAACATTGAAATTGCCTTGAACCTTAAATATAAAAATCTTAAAAGAAATGAAAAAGAGAAAAAAATAATGGAAATCCTTGAAGCAGTGGGACTTAAAGAAAAAAGAAATGTAAAACCTCTTGAATTATCAGGTGGTGAACAGCAGAGAGTATCAATTGCAAGAGCACTTGTGAAAGAACCTGAGTTTGTTCTTGCTGATGAACCGACAGCAAACCTTGATTCAAAAACAGGCTCAAACATAGTTGAACTTATGAGAAAACTTAACAAAGAAAAAAATGTAACATTTATATTTTCAACCCATGACCCTTTAATAATGCAGTATGCTGATAGAATAATTAAATTAAGAGACGGACTTTTAGAGGAATAAATGCTTAAACTTGCTGTTAGGAATCTTTTAAGGCATAAGAGAAGAACTTTTTTAACACTTTCAATTCTTTCAGTTGCGATTTTATATTATGTATTCATTTCAGGACTTCTTGATGGATTTGAATTTGAATCAACAAAAAACTTTATAGAACTTGAAACTGCCCATCTCAAAATTACCCATAAAGATTTCAACGAGGAAACACTTAAAGAAAGGATAAAAAACTCTGATTTTATAATTGAAAAGATTAAAAATTATCATTTTATTAAAGGTTTTACAAAGAGATTAAAAATTTATGGATTTCTTGATAATGGGATAGATGAGTATCCCGTTACGATTATAGGAGTTAACTGGGAGCAAGATACTCTTGTTTATAAGATAAATAAATATGCAAAATTAAATACTAAAAATGGAATTCTTATAGGAGAAGCAATAGCAGAAAAATTTGGGGTTAAAGAGGGTGATTATATATTTTTAAATTTCAGAACAAAAGAGGGAGTTTTTGTTTCAAAGGAAATGGAAATAAGAGGAATATTATCAACTCCCAGTTATTTTTTAAACAATCTTTATGTTATTGTGGATATTGATAGTTTGAATAACATAGGAAATTTTGAGGGAGAAATTAGTGAAATTTCTGTTGTTGTTGATGATTATAAAAAGTCTTTTGAATACAAGAATAAATTGATTAAAGATTTTAAAGAACTAAAAATAACAACATGGCAGGAGGAGGGTAAAGATTATTTAGAAATTAGTAAAACAAAGAAAGTGTTTCAGGTGATATTTATATTTTTTATAATTCTACTTGGTATAATCGGAACAACAAATACTCTTATGATCGCAGTCTTTGAAAGAATAAAAGAAATAGGAACTTTGAAATCCCTTGGAATGAAAGATTCAGAAATAAAAAGAATGTTTATCACAGAAGGGATATTGATTGGTCTTTTTGGAACAACTTTAGGAGTTATTATTGGTGTTTTAATTAATTTTTATTTTGTAAAACATGGAATAGATTGGTCTCCTTTGCTTCCAAAAGATATAAATCTTGCCTACAGGGTTAGTGGTGTAGTAAAAAGTGCATGGAATATTTCAAGTATTATTATTTCTTTTATAATAGGACCTTTTTCAACATTAATTGCAAGTTATATTCCTGCGAGAAGAGCAGGTAAATTAACCCCTGCGGAGTGTTTAAGATGGACATAATAAAGATGGCTTTTAAAAATTTGTTCAGGAATTCAAGAAGAAGTTTACTGACATCTCTTTCCCTTCTTGTTGCAGGCTTTGTTGTTGTAGTTCTCCATGGATATGTTACGGGTTTCTTAAAGGGTATGAAAAATAATATAATAAACTGGATGAGTGGTCATATAACAATAGCAAAAGAGGAATATTTTTCAAGGAAAATTTTTATTCCACAGGAAGAATATATTGAAAATTTAGAGGAAATAGAAAAAAAATTAAAAGAATTTAAATATATATCATTTTATACAGAAAGATTAAAATCACAGGGGCTAATTTTTAAAAAGGATATAAACAAACCTGTTTTAATAATTGGAATGGATTCAGAAAAAGAGAAAAAGATACTTGAACTTGATAAAAAAATAATTAAAGGGATATATGAGTTGAAAGAAGGGGCATTAATAGGTAAAGAATTATCAAGAAGTTTAAATTTAAATGTTGGAGACACTATTATAATAATTGCAAAAACAGTTCTTGGGGGTTTAAACGGAATAAAGATAAAAATAAATGGTATAATAAATGCTGGATTTTCAGAATTTGACAAAAGACTTGTAATAATTTCAATTTCAAATATGAAAAAACTCCTTAAAATGAAAGAGGGTGCTCATGAGATAGTTGTTTTATTAAAAAATGAGAACAAGATTAATGATTTTATAAAAAAATTTAAATTAAATGGAATAACTGCAAGAGACTATAT
>JBDRZF010000232.1:0-2668 GCA_039803805.1 Caldifarciminota bacterium | reverse complement strand
TAAAGAAAGAAGTCTTGGAGAGTTTAGGTTTTTTAAGAAGGGCAAAAAAATACGGGCTTTTGGAAGAATTGAAAAATTCAAATTTGATTCCCCACGGTTCAGGTTATAATTTTCCTCATATTTTGTCAATAAATGGGGTAAGAGAAGTTCAAAATAAAAGACTCTTTGAACTTCTGCTTACATGGGGAACAAAGGGTGTTGAGATTATAGAGACACCAAGGGATCTTCCTTTTGAATATAGAGGACAGAAAGTTTTTATAAGAATAATTGAACTTTCCCTTGCAAAACCAGTAGCAAAATTAAATCCAGTTTATGTTTTGAAGTTTTGATGAAAATTGGAATTGCTTTTGATTTAAAGCCAAAAACCCTTTCTCCCAATTTACCAGAAGATATATTTGAAGAATTTGATTCAGAAGAAGTTATCTTTGCACTAAAAAATACTTTTGAAAAATTTGGTTTTGATGTTATTCTTTTAGAAAGTGGTGAAAATTTTTTAAAAAATATTTTAAAAGAAAAAGTTGATTTTGTTTTCAATATTGCAGAAGGATTTGGAACAAGGTCAAGAGAAGGTCATGTTCCATCAGTTTGTGAGATGCTTAAAATTCCTTATTCAGGTTCTGATCCACTTTCTTTAAACATAACCCTTGATAAAGAGATTTGTAAAAGGTTTGCAAAATCAATAGGTATAAGGACTCCATATTTTAAAATTGTGAATAAGATTGAAGATTTAAAAAATTTAAATTTTAAGAAATTTCCAGCAATAGTTAAGTTAAAAAATGAGGGTTCAAGTATGGGTTTAAGACTTTCTTCAAAGGTTAAAAATTTAGAGGAGTTAAAGGAAAAAGTTTATCATCTTTTAAAAACCTATAATGAGCCAGTTTTGATTGAAGAGTTTATAAGCGGTAAAGAAATTACTGTTGGTGTTATAGGAAATGATGAAAAGGCAAGGGTTCTTGGGATGATGGAGATAAGGCCAAAGAAATTAAAACAGGAAGATTTTATATATTCCCTTGAAGTAAAAAGAAATTATAAAGAAGAAGTTGAATATATTGTTCCTCCTGAAATAGATGAAAAAATAAAAAAAGAAATAGAGAAAAATGCTTTAAAAATTTATAAATTACTCTCTTTAAGGGATGTATCAAGAATAGATTTTAGATGTGATGAAAATGGGGTTCCCTATTTTCTGGAAATAAATCCATTACCCGGTTTAAATCCTAACACAAGTGACCTTCCCATAATGGCTTATAAACTTGGAATGAATTATGAAAGTCTATTAAAAGAAATTTTACTTTCTGCATTTTCAAGATATGAGAATTTAAAAAATATAAAACTATGAAGGTTTGCATATTATATAATAAAGTGAGGGAGAAAGATAAACCTGATAGGTACGGCGTAAGGGAAGAAGTTGAGGCAGTAAGAGAATCCCTTAAATTTCTTAAAATAAAAAATTTTGTTCTTGAAATAGGAGAAGATTTTAAATGGATGGATACTTTAAGAAGAAAAAAACCGGATGTTGTTATAAATTTATGTGAGGATTTTGGAGGAAATCCAGAAGGTGAAGGATATATTGCTTCATTTTTAGAATTACTTAAAATTCCATATACAGGTTCTCCCCCATTTTCTCTTTTTTTATGTCTTGATAAGATGAAAGCAAAGGATATTGTTTCAAAGAATGGAATATTAACCCCTGAATATTTTTTACCATCTGATTTCCCCACTTCTTCCCCAATTGGCTACCCTATTATAATAAAGCCAAACAAAGTTGATGCAAGTCTTGGAATAAGTTCTAAAAATGTTGTTTTTAATGATAAGGATTATAAAAATGTATTAAGGAAATTAAAAAAGGATTTTGAATTTATTTTTGCGGAAAGATTTATAGATGGAAGAGAATTTAATGTTTCAATTTTTGATGATAAGGTTATTGGAATTGGAGAGGTTATTTTTAAAATAAAGCCAAGGATTGTAACATATAAGGCAAAATGGGAAAAAGGAAGTAAAGAAGATAAGGGGACAGAAACAGTTTGTCCTGCAAATTTAAACAAAGAAGATGAGGAAAAAATAAAATATTTATCCCTTAAAATATTTAAACTTTTAAATATGAGAGATTATGGAAGAATTGATTTTAGGATGGATAAGGAAGGAAAAATTTATTTTTTAGAGGCAAATCCAAATCCAGATATTTCAAAAAATAGCGGATTTTATAAGGCGCTAAAATATTCAAAGATATCTTATGAATTTTTTGTAAAAAGGTTGATTGAAAGAGCAATTGAAAGGAATTGGTAATGACCGAAGTTATAATAATAATGGGTTCAGAAAAAGATATGGAACATTCAAAAAGGATTGCAAAACTTTTTGAGGAATTTGAAGTTCCATATAAATTGAAAGTTGCATCTGCCCATAAGACTCCTTTAAAAGTTTTAGAAATATTAAAAGAATACGAAGATAAAGATGCTATTTTTATAACTGTTGCAGGAAAAAGTGATGCATTAAGCGGTTTTGTTTCTGCAAATACAGAAAAACCCGTTATTGCATGTCCCCCTTTTGACGAAAAAAAATGGTTTGATATTTTTTCAACAATAAGGATGCCGATAGGCGCAACCCCTATGCTCGTTTTAGAGCCTGAAAATGCAGCAATTGCCGCACTAAAAATAATTGGTATTAAGGAAGA
>JBDRZF010000231.1:0-2697 GCA_039803805.1 Caldifarciminota bacterium | reverse complement strand
ATGTTAGAAAAGATAAGTGAAATGCTTTATAAGATGGATGAGACTTTAAGGGTTATGGAAAGGAATGCAGAGGAAAGGCATAAGGAAGTATTGGAGATTATAAGACATTTGAAATAAAAAGAAAAAATCTAAAGATTTTATTTTTTAAAATTTAGCAAGACCTAAAGAATACGAAAATTGGTATAAAAAATTTATAAAAGAAGAGTATATAGAAATTTTTTAATTTTCAAATAATTGAAAAAGTGATAATTGGAGTTTTTACTTTTGTTTATGTTATCATTTAAACTTCGTTAATTGGGAATAGTGTTAATTTTATTCTAAACTTATTTGACTTTTTTATAAACTTTGAAATAAAATTGGATTGTTAAATAAGGAGGTATAAATATGTGGGTATTTATACTTATAAATCTGATGAATGCCGGGGTTAATTACAAGCCCTTGGAAATGTTTCCTCCTTCTGAAATTGAGGTAAAGGCAGGTTTTGATTCAATGAATGTCCGCTTCATAGGAAACTGGCCATTTGGTGCTTCTTTGGCAGTTTCTTTTGATCCTTCAAGAAATTTAGTGTTTTTAGGCTCTGGTGGAGGTGTTTATATTCTTAATGTTTCAGATCCTTCAAATCCAGTAAAGGTCTCAGAATTTCACACAAGGGGAGTTGTTTATGGGCTTTTTTATGAACCAACAAATCAAAGATTATATATTGCAGCAGAAAAAGGAGGGCTTGAGATATGGGATGTGACAGATGCATCAAATCCAAACAAACTGGGTCATTATTTTACACCTGGCTCTTCTTACGGCGTATATGTTTCAGGAAATTATGCATATGTTGCTGATCTGTGGACTGGTTTAAGGATAATAGATGTTTCAAATCCTTCTTTACCATCTGAAGTAGGATATTATGATACACCTGGCTATTCTTACGGTGTATATGTTTCAGGGAATTACGCATATGTTGCTGATCATACTTTTGGTTTAAGGATAATAGATGTTTCGGATCCTTCGTCACCATCTCAAGTAGGATATTATGATACACCTGGCTATGCAGAGGGTGTATATGTTTCAGGGAATTATGCGTATGTTGCTGATGAAGTCTCGGGTTTAAGGATAATAGATGTTTCAAATCCTTCATCACCATATGAAGTAGGATATTATGATACACCTGGCTATTCTTATGGTGTATATGTTTCAGGGAATTACGCATATGTTGCTGATCTTTATGCTGGTTTAAGGATAATAGATGTTTCGGATCCCTCATCACCATATGAAGTAGGATATTATGATACACCTGGTGAATCTAAAGGTGTATATGTTTCAGGGAATTATGCGTATGTTGCTGATGGCTGGGCTGGTTTAAGGATAATAGATGTTTCAATTCCTTCATCACCATCACAAGCAGGATATTATAATACACCTGGCTATTCTTATGGTGTATATGTTTCAGGCAATTATGCATATGTTGCTAATTGGATGGCTGGTTTAAGGATAATAGATGTTTCAAATCCTTCATTACCATATGAAGCAGGATATTATGATACACCCGGCTATTCTCACGGTGTATATGTTTCAGGAAATTACGCATATGTTGCTGATTTTACTGCTGGTCTAAGGATAATAGATGTTTCGGATCCTTCGTTACCATCTCAAGTAGGGTATTATGATACACCTGGCTCTTCTTATGGTGTATATGTTTCAGGCAATTATGCATATGTGGCTGATGGTGGGGCTGGTCTAAGGATAATAGATGTTTCAAATCCCTCTTTACCATCTGAAGTAGGATATTATGATACACCTGGCTGGGTTTATGGTGTATATGTTTCAGGCAATTATGCATATGTGGCTGATGGTGATTCTGGTTTAAGGATAATAGATATTTCAGTTCCTTCATCACCATCAGAAGTAGGGTATTATGATACACCTGGCAAGTCTTACGGTGTATATGTTTCAGGAAATTACGCATATGTTGCTGATTATAATGCTGGTTTAAGGATAATAGATGTTTCAATTCCTTCATCACCATATGAAGCAGGGTATTATGATACACCTGGCTCTTCTTATAGTGTATATGTTTCAGGAAATTACGCATATGTTGCTGATTTCGGGGCTGGTTTAAGGATAATAGATGTTTCAAATCCCTCTTTACCATCTGAAGCAGGATATTATCTTCTACCTGAATATGCTTATGGTGTATATGTTTCAGGCAATTATGCCTATGTTACTGATTTGGGTGCTGGTTTACAGATTTATGAATTTTATGAAGTAGGAATAAAGGAGAAAGATTTTTCAAAAGAAGGATTTAGGTTATTAAGTAATATTGTTAAAAATGAAATAAAGATTGAATTAAGTCCTTTGATTAAAGATAAAATAAGTCAATTTGAACTTTATAATGTTCTTGGTGAGAAAGTTAGAACTTATACGGTGAATAAATCAAATTCAAAAATTTCATTATCCGTTGATGGAATTTGCCCTGGCATTTACTTTTTAAAATATAACAAGGAGAATAAACCTTTTAAAGTTATAATCACAAGGTAAACTGAAAAATAAATTAAAATAAGAAGAAAACAAAAAAGAGCATTTTATATAAAATTGGTATTTAATATATTTTTACTTTATAATTTTATGCTATGGAAATATTTGGAATAGGGCTTACATTGCTTGCAGGAGTTTTAACTTATTTTGCATGGAGTAATGGCAGAGGGA
>JBDRZF010000230.1:0-2709 GCA_039803805.1 Caldifarciminota bacterium | reverse complement strand
AGATAGGGAAAATAAATTTACTGAAAGGGCGAGAAAGGTTTTATGGTTTGCAAAAGAGGAGGCAGTAAGATTAAAGCATCCTTATGTTGGAACAGAGCATATTCTTCTTGGTATTTTAAGAATGAGTGATTCAATTGCCTCTTTAGTTCTTTCAAATCTTGGTGTTGACTTTGAAGGATTAAGAAATCATATTGAGAATATGGTTCCACCGGGAATTAATCCGGTTCCTCATACAGAACTTCCCCTTGATGCTGATGCGAAAAGATGCTTGAATTATGCAATAGATGAAGCAAAAAGACTTGGTCATAATTATATAGGGACAGAACATTTACTTTTAGGAATTTTAAGGGAAAGAAAGGGTGTTGCGGCAAGAGCCCTTGCAGCATGGGGTGTTTCTCTTGAGGAAGCAAGAGAAGAAGTTTTGAGAATATTATCATCAATGGAGTTGCCTTCTCCTTCAAGTGAGAAGAAAGTAAAATATTCTTCAAAACTCTTAGAACAATTTGCAATTGATTTAACCCAACTTGCAAGAGAAGATAAACTTGACCCTGTTATAGGAAGAGAAAAGGAAATAGAAAGGGTTATCCAAATTCTTTCAAGAAGGAAAAAGAATAACCCAGTTTTAATTGGTGAGCCCGGAGTCGGTAAAACTGCTATTGTAGAAGGACTTGCCCAAAAAATTGTAAAGGGTGAAGTTCCTGAAGCCTTGCTTGATAAAAGGATTCTTGCTCTTGATCTTGCAGCAATCGTTGCAGGAACAAAATACAGGGGTCAGTTTGAAGAAAGATTAAAGGCAATTTTAAATGAGGTTATAAAATCAAAAGATATAATACTTTTTATTGATGAGGTTCATACACTTGTTGGAGCCGGAGCAGCAGAAGGTGCAATAGATGCTTCTAACATATTAAAACCTGCTCTTGCAAGAGGAGAAATTCAATGTATTGGTGCAACAACAATGGAAGAATACAGAAAATATATTGAAAAGGATGGAGCATTAGAAAGGAGATTTCAGCCGATAATTGTTGATCCACCTACCGTTGAACAAACAATTGAAATTTTAAAAGGTTTAAAAGAGAAATACGAGAATTTCCATCAAATTGTTTATGATGATGAAGCCCTTGAAACAGCCGCAATCCTTTCTGATAGGTATATTTCTGATAGATTTCAGCCCGATAAAGCAATTGATGTTATAGATGAGGCTGGTGCAAGGGTTAAACTTTTGAGTAAAACATCTGATGAATTGTTAGAAAGATATAAAAAAGAACTTGAAAGGCTTAAAAAAGAAAAGGAAATTGCGATAAAGGCACAGGAATATGAAAAGGCTGCTGAGATAAGAGATAAAATTGAGGCGCTTGAAGAAAAGATAGCCAGAAGAAAAAGGGAACTTCAGAGTCGTGCTACCCGTCCAAGAGTAAGGGTTGAAGATATTGCTTATGTGGTTTCAAGATGGACAGGGATACCACTTGCAAAAATTGAGGAAGAAGAACAGGTAAGGCTTCTTAAAATGGAGGAGGAACTAAAAAAGAAAGTTGTTGGGCAGGATGAAGCAATAAAGGTGCTTGCAAGGGCAATAAGAAGGTCAAGGGCAGGGATTAAAGACCCGAGGAGACCCATTGGTTCATTTATATTCATGGGACCAACAGGTGTTGGAAAAACTCATCTTGCAAAAGTTCTTGCTGAATTCTTATTTGGTGATGAAAATGCCCTTATAAGGATTGATATGTCAGAATACATGGAAAAATTTAATGTTTCAAAATTAATAGGTGCTCCACCTGGATATGTTGGTTATGAAGAAGGTGGGCAATTAACAGAGAAAGTAAGAAGGAAACCTTATTCGGTTGTTTTGTTTGATGAGTTTGAAAAGGCTCATCCAGAAGTTTTCAATATACTTCTTCAGATTCTTGAAGATGGTGTTTTAACAGATAATTATGGAAGAAGAGTTAATTTTAAAAATACAGTTATAATTCTTACATCAAATATAGGGACAAGGTATTTAAAAAAGGCAAAAAGCCTTGGATTCCATTCAGAGGGTGAAGAGTTTGATTTTCAGAAAATGAAGGAATTTTTAATGGATGAATTAAAGAGGATTGTCCCTCCTGAATTTTTAAATAGGATTGATGAGGTAATTGTATTTAATCCATTAACTTATGAAGATTGTAAAGGAATACTTGAAATTCTTTTATCTGAACTTTCTGAAAGACTTGAAAAAGAAAGACATGTAAAAATAACTGTAAGTGAAAGTGCAAAGGAATTTTTGGTAAAGGAAGGTTTTGACCCTGAATTTGGTGCAAGACCAATAAAAAGAACTTTAAGAAAATATATTGAGGACCCACTTTCAGAGGAAATTTTAAAAGGTAAGTTTAAAGAAAATGACGAGGTTTTAGTTGAGTTTGAAGATGGAGAAATAGTTTTCAAAAAGATGGAAAAACTCAGGGCAAAGGCAGAATAAATGCAAAATTTTCTTTTAATTTTTCTCTTTTTAAAAGTTCAAAATTTTTATTTAAAAAGTATAAAGGTTGAAGGTAATAAAAGAATATTTTCCGAATTCATAAAAAATAGTTTTGGAGTAAAAGAAGGGGAAAGAATAGATTTCCAAAAGTTAAGTGAGGGGATTAAAAATCTTTATAAAACTGGTTATTTTGACCAAATTGAAATTTTTGCAACCACCAAGGACACATTTATTGACCTTATTATAAAGGTTAGTGAAGC
>JBDRZF010000229.1:0-2728 GCA_039803805.1 Caldifarciminota bacterium | reverse complement strand
AATGAGGCTCAAATATCTTGAAAAAGAAAGGGGGGTAGAAGAGGAGGATTTATTCTTCAAATTTATCAATATTGAAGACGAAAAGAATTTTATTTTTGAAAAAATATTTTATTACCCTGTTTTAAGCATAAAAGATATTAAAGAAAATAAAATTTTGAAAGATAATTTTCTAATAAAGGAAAAAATGGATGAATTCTTAAATTACAAAATCAAAAAAATTTCCTATGAAGATAGCATTGAAAAAATTCTTGAAAACTTTTCTTTTATTGATAAAGATAAAATTTATATTACAAAGGATAATTTCATTATAACAGATGGATTTATTGTAGAAAAAATAAAAAAAGAAAAATTTTTAAGAGAAAAAGAGATAAAAGAAATCAGGGATAAAATTGTTAAAGAAAACGAGGAATTAAATAAAATTTTAGAAGAATATAAAAATTTGAATGAAGAAAAAAATAATTTAAGAAAAATTCTTGAAGAAATTGATAAGACTTTAATTGAAAAGAAAAGGGAATTAAGGGTTAAGGAAACTGAATATGAAATAGTAAAAATGAACATAAAGAATTTTGAAAAAATAAAAGAAAGGGATGAAATAAATCTTAAAAAACTTGACGAAGAATTAAATATTTTAGAAGAAAATAATAAAAACTTAGAAAAAAAACTTATAGAAAAGAAAAAGTTAAGGGATAAAATTAAAAAAGATTATGAAAGAATGGAAAGGTTTAGATATTTAATGAAAACTTATGAAAGAACTTATAGAGAAATTGAAGAGATTGAAAAAAATGTAAAAAGAATAGACGAAGAAATCAGTATACTTACTCAAAAAAGTGAGGAAATTATAAGAAAAGAAGAAGAGGTTTTAAGATTAAAGGATGAAATTTTAAAAGAAAAAGAAAGGCTTTTAGAAGAAAAAAATAAATTAGAGGAAAAGAAGGAGGAAATTTTATTAAAAATTGAGGAAATAAGAAAAAAAATTGAATTTATAAAAGAGGAAACTGTCAGGATTGATGTAAAAATTGAGGCATTAAGGGAAAAATTATCAGAATTTGGTGAGAATATAGAAGAGAAGGTTCCTTCAAGGAGTATAAAAAAGGTTGAAGAGGAAATGGAAATTTTTAAGAAAAGACTCTTTGAATTTCAAGATGTTAATCTTGCTGCTGAAAAAGAATATGAAAAGGAAAAGGAAGAATATGATAAAATAATAGAAAGTTTAAAGGATGTGAAAGAAGGGAAAAAGAAAATAGAAGAGGCAATAAATATTTTAGAAGAGGAAGCAAAGAAAAAATTTTGGAATTTATATAATGAATTTAAGAATAAATTAAAGGAAGTTGCAAAATTTTTATTAGAAGGTGATATATATATAGAACTTGAAAATCCCTCTGATCCATTAAATTCTGAATTCGTGATAAGGGCAAGCCCTTATGGTAAAAGAATTAAAAGTTTGCCACTTCTTTCAGGAGGAGAAAGAGCATTACTTGCTTTATCTATTCTATTTTCCCTTTATATGATAAATCCGCTTCCTTTTTGTATTTTAGATGAAGTTGATGCTGCCCTTGATGAGGCAAATACGCTTAAATTTGTGGAGTTTATAAAAAATCTTTCTTCAAAAACACAATTTTTTATAATTACCCATAATAAAAGAACAATGGAATCCGCTGACATTCTTTATGGAGTTTCAATGGAAGATGGAGTTTCAAAAATATTTTCTTTAAAACTTGAAAATTTATAAAAATTTAATCTATTTTTTCTGCCAAATAATCCTTTAACCCTATTTGCTTAATCTCATCAATCTGTGTTTCAATCCAATCAATGTGATTTTCCTCATCCTTTAAAATTTCCTCTAAAAGCATCTTTGTTCCATTATCATTTAATTCACAACAAATCTTTATTCCCTTATTATAAGCCATTATCGCATCCTTTTCTGCCTCAAGGTCATATTCCAGTTGTTTTTCAAAATCTTCACCTATATTTATCTTTTTAAGTTTTGTAACAATTGGTTTCCCTTCCAAAAATAAAATTCTTCCTATAAGTTTTTCAGCATGTTTCATTTCATCAATCGCCCTTTTTTCAATTGCCTTATGGAGTTTTTCATACCCCCAATTTGCACACATTTCTGAATGGACCATGTATTGATTTATTGCGGTCAGTTCATCTGCAAGAAGTTCATTCAACATTTCAATTATTTTTTCATTACCCTTCATTTTTTCCTCCTTTAAAAAGATTTTTTTATTATAAAGTTTTCTTCAAATATTTTGCTAACATCAACCCTTTTACCCCATCCAAAATGTTCTTCACTTAAAAGATAGATTTTTTCTACTTCAAACTCAAAAAAAGAAAATTCCTTTCTTTCTTTTAATATTTCTTTTAAATAGGGTAATCTATCTTTTGCTTTTGGAAATTTTTTTATATATATTTTCAATGCCTTAAAATTTTCTTTTCCTTTCAAAATTCTTGCCTTTCCTTCCATCTGTATTCCTCTTAAAGGCCTCAATTCCTTTGGATATATGCTGATTGCGACATTTTGATTTTTTAATATATTTTCAGCATGTCTTGTTGTTATTCTTGATAAAAAATAGAATTTTTTATTCCCATCCCAAGAATAAATAACAGGTGCTATCCATGGCTTTTCATTAAAAGAAGTTGCAATAACCATTACCTTTTCATTTTCAAGAATTTCTTTTAAAACTTCTTTAATTTCTTTCATTTTAAAAATTATAACGGAAAAAGT
>JBDRZF010000228.1:0-2729 GCA_039803805.1 Caldifarciminota bacterium | reverse complement strand
ACGGATTATACTTCTTTTCCCCTAATAAATGTTTTATAAGTTTATAAAGCTCAAGAGTTATTAATGTTTTATATTTTACTTTCCTTTTTAATTTTCTATGAAGGATGGTATCTTCAAGCATCTCATCAAAAAATTTAACAAATATTTTTCTCCCTTCTTCTTTTAAATAGGCAAATTCAAGAGACCTTTCAAAATCCTCTTCACTCAATATTTTTAAATCAATTAATTTTAAAATTAACCTGTCGGATAAAATTGGTTTAAATATTTCAGCAATATCAAGAGCAAGGGAATACCTTCTTTCTGATGGCTCATGTAAATAACTTATTGCTGGATTTAATGGAGTTTCATATATATGTTTTAAAATTTGGGCATAAACAAGAGAATTACCAAAGGAAATAAGAGCATTTAAAGGATTTTGTGGGGGTCTTATACTTCTTGCTTCAAATTCCCAACTTGTTATTTTTTCAATGCACTCATAATAAATCTTCCTTATATGAGCCTCTATACTCATTAAAGAATTTATTTCTTCCACATTTTCTATTTCTTTTGCATACTCTTTTATTTTCTCTACCTCTTCCTCAAAACCTCCTCTTTTTTCTATGTTTCTTTTCATATTATGAGATGCTGATTCAACAAAAAATTTTGCAATCTCAAGCCTTTTATCTTTATCTAAATAATGTTCAACCTGCTTTACAATAAGGTCACCGGAAATGTTTTCTTCTCTTGGCACAAAACTCCCCGTATAATATCCATAATAATTAAAAAAGTGAACAACAATCCCATTTTGAGAAATAAAATTTATGAAAGAAGTATTTAAATCCATTTCTCCAAAAATAAAAATCTGGTCTATATCATTTATAGGTAAAATTTTCCTTCCATCTTCTGTTTCTATAAATATTGTGTTCTGACTCCTTTTTATTCTTCCACTTTTAAATATGTAATAATTTCTTGCCACTATATAAAACAAAAATTATAATAAGCACATCTTTTACAATAGGGCTTATTTATCACTTCTGGTGGATTTTTTAAATTCTTTATTTTTTTAATTTCTGAAATCGCTGTCTCTATTTCCCTTTCGTCATCTTCATTCAGTTCAACATCTATTTTTTTCATAAGTTTGGGATAATGAATTATCCCTCTTTTTGAATTTATTCCCATTTTCTTAAGGGAATATATATAAAATTTAACCTGCCAGATATGGGCTTCCTCAAGTCTTCTTGATTTTTTAACCTCGTGAACAATTATTTCATCTTTAACTTTTAAAAAATCAATTTTTAAAGTATCACCAAAAGAGACTTCCTTAAACTTTTCCCTTTTAAAACTCTCTTCACTAATAATTTTTCCAATTAAAACATAATCGGAAAATTCTTCCATTTCTATCTGATGAGAAAATAGCCATAATTTTCTTTTACATACAATGTAATAAGCAACTTGTGTGCCTGTGATTTTCTCTTCAATTAAATCAAGCATTTATCATATTTTCACAAATTCTTTTATGAAAAAATTTTTGATTTTTTCCCAATTTATTTTTTTAATCATAGGAAATTCAGGTTCTTTTTAGCATCCTCAAAATATGTAAGAGATTTTTTTATAACTAACTCATCATATGCACCGAATTTCTTTTTAAAAAGATTTATTACCTCATCACTTTCCACTTTTAATGCTTTTATAATAAAATACACGTCTACAAAATCTTTCCTACTTCCTCTGGAAATTATATCATTCACTTTCATACATAAAATATCTTCCAGACTTGCAATTTTAATCATTTCTAAATTATTTAGCGGGTTTAACAAAGGATATGGATATTGAAAAAAGGAGAGATTTATATTTTCTACTTTTGCGTGTATTGTGTCTTGTGTTAGCAATTTTATTTCTTCCGGTGCAAAATAGTGGTGAAATTCCCTAAAATCAATTCCTTTATCTGTAAAAAAATCAAGGTCAACAGAATGCCTGTGTTGAAGATAATAATAAACTCCTGTTCCACCGGCAAGATAAAAATCACCTTCTTTAAGCATATTTCCAATTTTTTCTATTGCTTTCTTATGTTCTTTAAGCAGTTTCTTCTTCTTTAATTCCATAATATAATTTCCAGAAATTCAATGATTGTTTTGAGAGGAGTTTTTTCCCATATTTTTTTAAAAATTCCACAATTTTTTCAGAACCTATAAAAGATATAAATTCCTTTACCTGCTCCTTATTTCCAATTTCAAGCACTCTTGCAATCACAAAAGGCGAATCAAGATTTTTTAGAACAGAATCCCAATTATAGTCCCAGAATAAGTCTTTTAAAATGTTAAGTTTTTTATTATTTCGCGAGTTTATAAATTTCATTTATTTAATTTACAGAAAATGAGAATTCTCCTTTTTATCTATAACAATTGCACCCTTTTTATCGTCGTATTCCACATTTTTGAACACATAGATCCCCTCAAAAATGTTTGAAAACCATCTTTGCCATCTTTGAACAACCATTTGAATAACTTTCTTTTCTTCTTTTTCATTCTTTATTATTTCTTTTAACGCGTGTTCATTCTTTATGAATTCTCTCACAATGGATTCATATTTTCCTTTTACTTCATTAATCAAATCTAATTTATCTATTTTTTTATCAGGATACAAATGCACCACTGAATTAGATAAACTCTTAAACAATTCTTGATTTATTTTGCGTTTTTTGTCCTTGAATTCTTTAAATTTTTCCTTCAATTCCTCTTTAAGTTCTTCTT
>JBDRZF010000227.1:0-2767 GCA_039803805.1 Caldifarciminota bacterium | reverse complement strand
AGAAATAATATAATCTGATATTATTTTATATTCTTTTTCATTTCTTATTATATGTTCATAAAAATTTCTTTGCCATAATTTTCTCAATTTTATACCTTTGCTAATACAATCTTTTACACATAAGGATTTAAAAACACCAATGATTGAACCAAGTTTTACTTTACCGTTTTCCATTAAAGAAAGAATAAAATGTAAATAATTAGGCATGATAATATATTCATTTAATTTTGTGAAATTAAAAATATTCTCAATTTCAAGTAAATTTTTATTAATGATTTTTCCAATACTGGATAACTCAACAGCAAAACTTTTGTTGAATATGCCAATATTATCTTTTTGAATAATTTTTGATAAAATTTGCTTATTTTGATAGATGCAGATAGTTATAAAATAATTGCCTGCTAATGAGTAATCAAAATTTTTTAAGCGAATATTTTTTCTTGCTGGCATTTTCATAAAGACATTATAACAGAAAAATTGTAGGGGCGACTCTTGCGGTCGCCAAAAAAGTTGTAGGGGCGACTCTTGCGGTCGCCAAAAAAAGTTGTAGGGGCTGAGCTTGCTCAGTCCGAAAAATAAGAACCAACGGGTCGTGCAAGCACGACCCCTACAACTGCCTGCTATTTATCTGGAAAGCTGGTTGCATAAGACCACATGCAAAAATAATCAAATTTGATAAAATAGACCTATGAGTTTAGAGGATAAGGTTCTTTTGATGATTGAAGAAGAAAACTTTTCCTCAAAAAACCTTCTTTCTCTTCTGGAAAAAGAGGCAGGAAATCGTGTGGAGATAAGAAAGGTGCTGCCCTTTTTGATGGAAGTTTTAAAGGAAAAGGAAGGTGAGAACTCTGCCTTCAATTTTTTAAAGATTTTATCAGAAGAAAAATATAAATTTAAATTTCAAGAGGAGGAAATTCTTCAATATTTTGAAGAAATTTTTAAGGAAAGGGCAAAACCTTACCTTAATTCTTTTAAAAAAGAACTGAAAAAGGATATATGGAAATATTTGAATTTAATTGAAAAGCTTTTATTGTATAAGGCAGGGGATAAGGTCTTTTACAATAAAAAAAAGGGAATTATAGAGGACATAGATTTTGAGGATAGAAAGTTTAAAATCAAAATGGAAGATGGAAGCACTCTGGAAATGGCTTTTATCCTTTGCCCTGATAAGCTGGAAATAATTGAGAGGGAAGCAGTAAAGGAAAAGGATAGATATTTTAAGGAGCCCTTTCTTTTTATAGAAAAAATGAAGGAAGAAAAATACGGGATACCTTTTGATTTTTTTAAGGCAAAGGGGGAAGAGGTTTTTGGGCTGGACTTTGAAAAATGGCTATCTTTAATTACAGAAAAAACAGGTTTTTTAATCTTAAAAAAAGATAAGCAGTACATAAAATTTTTTAAAGATTATGCTTCCCTTGAAGAATTTTTAAAAAGGTTAGAAAGGGTTGAAGTTTTTTCATCCATTGAAAAGAATATAAAGTATTTAAAGGTTTTCAGGGAAAAAATCCTGTACTTTTTTGAGAAATACATAAAGCCAGAGGAAATTGAAGAAGTATTAAATTTTATCAGGATAAAAAATAAGCTGGAAGGAAAAACCCTTCCAGATTTTAAAGAACTCCTTTCCAGTTATTCTCCCATGGAGATTTATAAAAATTTGAGGAGCAGGGAAGAAAAGGAAGCATTTATTGAGGAAATAAAAGATAATGAATTTTTGAAAAATATTCTCCTTTTTGAAGAGGACTTGAAAATTTCTGAAAGGGTTTTAAAAAAGCTCTTTTCAAAAGAAAATATAGGCACTTTAATTTCTATAAGTGATAAAAATCCTGCCCTTTTTATTGTGCTTTTTAATTTTTTGGAAGGGGAAAATCTTGAGGAAGCTATTCTGGTGCATAAAAAATATTTTTTGTATAAACTGCTAAATAGTTTAACGGATCCTTCTTTTTCAAAGTTAAAAAATCATTTGCAGGGACTCTGGGCAAGAGATTTAACCCTTTTTATTCTGAAAAATTCAGCAGAGGAGATTGAGGAGCTGGCTGGGATAATTGAAGAAAGAAAGGAGGAAGAGGGCTTTCCTTATTCAGCCCTCAAAGCAAAGATAGAATCCCTTTATCCTGGTGTCTTTGAAGAAAAAAAAAGGGAGATTTATTGTGTCAGGGAAAGTTTTATGAAAAAGGAAGGGGAACTTAAAAAAATTCTGGAGGAGATTCCACAGGTCAGAAAGATGATAACCCAGGCAAGGGAACTGGGGGATTTGAGGGAAAATTTTGAATACAAGTCAGCAAGGGAAAGGTATGAGTTTCTTCAAAGTATGGTCTATAAATTGAAAGAAGAGTTGAAAAGAGCAAAAATAGTCAAAAAGGAAGAAATTAATTCAAGGGAGACAGGATTTGGGACAAAAGTTTATTTAAAAGATAGGGAAGGGAAGGAAAGGGTAATTCAAATTCTGGGTCCCTGGGAATCAAATCCAGAGGAAGATATTTTTTCCTGTGAGGCAGAGGCAATAAAAAGAATAATTGGAAAGTATGCAGGGGAAGAGGTCGAACTCTTTGGGGAAAAATATAAAATTGAAAGAATAGAAATATCCGATCTTCTTTAAATTTTATTTAAATTTTGGAAATCCTTAATTTTTTTTAAAAATTCAGGGGCGACTCTTGCGGTCGCCAAAAAAGTTGTAGGGGCTGAGCTTGCTCAGCCCGAAAAATAAAAACCAACGGGTCGTGCAAGCACGACCCCTACAAAATCTATTATTTATTTTGTTTGTAGGGGC
>JBDRZF010000226.1:0-2808 GCA_039803805.1 Caldifarciminota bacterium | reverse complement strand
TATATAAGTCCAGTAAATTGCATGTTTCCTTTTTATATAATAAATATCCTGAAATTTCGGTCTTTTTACCCTTAATGTATCTGGAATTATCACAGGAAAACCATCACTTATGTCAAAATTATCAATATCAGATGTATTTACAACTTTTATTAAACATGCACCAGGAAGCCTCCAGTGATAACTTCCATCATTAGGTGTGCTTGTTGTTATTGTTTGCCAGTTTGTTCCATCAAAAGAATATTGAAGCATAACATTCTGAATATTTCCGTTTGTTTCCCATATTATCTCCATATCTTCACCCAAAAAGATTGGCTCACCTCCATTTGGATATATTACTTTTATATTAGGTCTTACTATACGAAAAACACCACTTAATGCATAGGAATTAGGGTCATTAACATTTGTTATTTTAATTCCAGCAGAATCTGAAATATAATAGGGCATAACAAAATCAAAACTACCATCATTTGGAGTATTATTTGTTATTGTCCACCACTCTACTCCTGACTGTGTTTTATACCAGAGTTCAAGTTTTACTCCTGCTGCACTTCCTCGCCAGTTCCAGTGTATTGCATATCTTTCACCTGCTATGAGGGCTTCATTTACTCTCGGTCTTTTAATTACAAATTCAGTTCTTTTGATTACAAAATCCTGCGCACTTATATCAAATACATTTGGGTCATCAACATTTGTAATCTTAATCCTTACATTTTGAGAAGGTGTTCCTGGAACCGTCCATATATAACTTCCATCATTTTGAGTTGAACCTGTTATTAAACTCCATGTATTGCCTCCATCAACAGAATATTCAATCTTAACATTTGCAATACTTCCTGCCCAATTCCAGTGAATAGGGGCATTATCACCTGGATAAAAACCTTCTGCACCATCAGGAGTTTTAATTTCAATAGAAGATGATAGGATGGTGAAATTATTATCGCTTATATCATAAATATTTGGATTTGAAACATCGGATATTTTAATCAAGCAATTTGTTGAAGGAGATGAAGGTATTACCCAGTAATGTGAGCCATCATTTGGAGTAGACGCAATAATTAAGTTCCATGTATTTCCACCATCAACTGAATACTCAATTTTCACACTCTGAATACTCCCCTCCCATTCCCATAGAACTGGATAAATTTTTCCCATCACAAAATTTTCTCCGCCATTTGGATATAATACTGTAAGTGAATTTGTGGCTATTGTAAAATCGTTATCACTTATATCAGAAGAAGAAGGGTCATCAAGATTTGTTATTCTTACTCTACATAAATTTGAAGGGGTATTTGGAACTGTCCATGCAAAATCCCCATCATTTGAAGTGGAATTTGTTATAGTCTGCCATGTTGTCCCATCTATTGTATATTCAATTTTAACATTTGAAAAATTTCCTGTCCAATCCCATTCTATTGGATAATTATCACCTGCTCTTAAAGCCTCTCCACCATTCGGCTTCTTAACTTTAATTACAGGTCTTATAATAGAGAAACTTCCATCACTTATATCATATTCAGAAGGATTATTCACATTTGATATTTTAACAAAACAATTTGATGAAACAGTATTAGGGATTGTACATAGATAACTTCCATCATTTGGTGTTGATGAGGCAATTAAAATCCAGTTTTGTCCACCATCAACTGAATATTCAATCTTTACAGAACTTATATTCCCTTCCCAGTTCCAGTGAATCGCCCTTTTTTCTCCAACAGTCCATTCCTCCCCACCATTTGGATGGGTGATATATATAGCATTTACAATTAAAAAAATTATATTTATCACGATTCCCTCCTTTTGATTTAATAAATTTTATTTTTTCTATATATTAAAAGTCAAATCAGAAATATCTTTGATATCTAAAAGAAATGATATAGAAGAACCTTCAAAGTTATTCCCCTTATGGAGGGTTTATAGAGTGTTTCAAAAATTGCTCCCTTTTATTCAGAAACTAAAATTCTATTCTCTTATTCCTATTCCCAAATAGTAACCATTATAAAAATCATACTTACCACCGTGGAATTTTGTACAGCCTGCTGAAATAACTGTATTTTTGTTTAAAATAAAACTCAGAGTAAAACTATGCGTATTATAATGGAGGTAAGAATAAGTTAATGTTAGTTTTTCAGGATTTGGGAACCCATATAATATTTCACCTTTGAAAAAATAAGGGAAATTTATTCCAAGTTTTACACTAGAAATTGATCGTTCCATAGGGTTTGAGAGTTTACAAAACAATTCTACATAGCCATCTAAATTCATATTAAGTGGTTCTTTGGTTTCCCGTTTTACAAAAAGAAATGCAGAAACCTCGCCACCTAATGCTTGAGTTTCATCAAAACCATGATATCCACCTGCAGTTACCTGTATTCCATAAGCCTCATAATTTATAAAGGATGTGTTACACCCAAAAGGAGTATATCTTCCCTTTATATAAGCACTATTAATTCCTCTATAGAAGTTAGGACCCTTTTTAATACCCGCTTTATCATAATTAACAGGGGCTATACAATAATAAATTAAAAAAGGTAAAGAAACTATTAATTTTTTCATAATTTTTATAAATTATAAAGTAATTCTATCGGCTAATCGGAAACAGTTTTTTCTTTTTCTGATGTTGTTTTAAGAAGTTCATCAAAACACTCTTTGCAAAGGTATATCTCCTCAGTTATCTTTATAAATGTTAAATCAGGATTGTATATCTTTTTGCATTTTATACATATTTTTTCTTTTTTAATTTTTCTTTTTTTCTTTTTCATCTTTTACCTCCTTTTTTCCTTTTAAAATCATAAACCATTTAACCCCCTC
>JBDRZF010000225.1:0-2810 GCA_039803805.1 Caldifarciminota bacterium | reverse complement strand
AAAAATTTTAGAAGATGAAAAATTTAAAGAGGGAAAAAATTTTTATCTTGGATTTGTCCCTGAAAGGGTAAACCCAGGAGATAAAGTTTTCAAAATAGATAACACTCCTGCAGTTGTTTCAGGGGTTAGCAAAAAATCTCTTGAACTTATAAAAGAGATATATTTAAATATAACAAATAAAGTTTTTCCTGTTTCTTCTCCAAGAGTTGCTGAAATGACAAAGCTTCTTGAAAATATATTTAGAAATATAAATATTGCCCTTGTTAATGAAATTGCTCTTTTATGTGAAAGAATGAAAATTGATATATGGGAGGTTATAAGTGCTGCAAGCACAAAACCATTTGGTTTTATGCCCTTTTATCCAGGACCAGGAGTTGGAGGACACTGCATTCCAATTGACCCTTATTATCTTTCTTATAAAGCATGGGAATATGATATGCCTCTTGAATTTATAAATCTTGCAGCAAGAATAAATGAATCAATGCCTTATCATACTGCAAATAGAGTTTTAGAAGTTTTAAATGAAAAGGGTATTTTACCAAGGAATGCAAAAATACTTATTTTTGGTGTTGCCTTTAAAAAGGATGTAAGCGATATAAGACATTCACCTGCTTTAAAGGTTATTGAAATACTTTATGATAAAGTGAAGAAGATTTCTTATATAGACCCTTATATTCCAGAGATAAATATAAAGGGTAAAAATTTAAAATCTTTAAGGATGAGTTCAGGGAATATAAAAAAATATGATATTTCAGTTATACTTACAGATCATTCAGTTTTTAATCAAGATTTAATTTTAAAAAATTCGAAACTCATATTTGATGCAAGAAATTTATTTAAAAATATAAAATCGGAAAAAATTTATAAATTGGGAGCATGATTTTAAAAATTTTAATCCTTTCTTTGTACTGGATACAGACAAATTGGGAAAAGGGAGATGGTCAATTTTTATGGCAGGATTCATTAAAATATTTAAAGGGATATAAAATTGATATAAGGGCACCTGAAGGGAAATTAAAACCCGGGGCAAAAGGATTTTATAAAAAAATTGATTTAACTAATTTTGGAACAGGGAATATAAAAATGTTGAATTACATTGAAGAAGATAGTTCAATTTATATTTGTGAGAATTTTTTAAATTCAGGAAAAGTATTTAGATATAATATTTTAAATGGGAATTTAGGATTATTTTTTGAACATCCCTATAATAAAATAGTAAATAATATAAATAAAAATGATACCTATTATTTTATATGGGGGATAGATCCATGGGGAAGGGGTGCCTATTATTATAGGTCTATAAACTCATCAAATTGGGCATATAATTATACTGATGAATTTGATATCACAAATTTTATTTTTTCATTTTACTCTTATAGATATTATTTTTCAAGTTATAGATATGACAGGATATATTATGGTACGGATATATCAAATCTTTCTTCTTATTTAAACTTACCGTATGGATATAATGTATGGTCTTATGTTTTTTTAACAAAAAACAATACTCTTTTAGCATTTACTATTAATAAATATCTTCATTATGCTTTAGATGAAAACATTGTAAATTTTACAACATATGCAGATACCCTTGATGGAACTGTAAAAAAGGTTTGTGAAGATAAGGATTCAATAATATACGCAATCTCTGAAGGCTCTTCAAAACTATTCCGTTCATTTAGCGGAGGGATAAAATTTCCTGATTCTTTATGGATTGATTTTGGTTATCCTTTAACAGATATTCATTCTGGTAATTCAGGTATATTTTTAATTCTTGATGAAAAATATATTTTAAAATCTTTTAGATATGGAAATAAATGGGATACAATTTTTATTTTTCCTCAAAATAAAAAGGCAAATAGTATTGTTGAAACAAATAATTATGATGTATTTATAAGTGTAAGGGCTGATTCACCTTTTGTTTATAAAAATTACTGGTCAAATTTTTCTTATCTTGAATCATCGGTTTTTAAGGCGTTATCTGAAAGTATTAATGGAGGAATTATATGGGGGAGAGTCTTTTTTACATGTTCTTTAACTCCTTCTTCTTTTATTAAAGTGAAAATAAGAACCGATACATTAGAGGATATGAGTACTGCAACTTCTTGGGAAGAATGTTTACCTCTAAATTCAGGCGATTTAATAACAAATTATCCTTCATGCAAAAATGGTCATAGATATATCCAGTATAGGGTGGAATTTTATTTAAATGATACAATGGGCACGCGTCCTTCTTTTGATGAAATAAAAATAGAATACGAAATAGATACAACAGGTCCTTATATGATTTCTGCAAAGGCAAAAGATGGAGGGGTGCAGCAGAATGGGTATGAAAATGATGATTATATTGAAATTGTATTTTCAGAAAAAATAGACACAAACTTAATAATAACTCAAGAAAATATTGATTCTCTTTTTATCCTTTCCGGCGGGCACCATTTTTCTCCCTTTGATTCCATAGTATGGAAAGGACAAAGAGAAACCCTTTTGATATTCATGGGAAATCCAAGACCTGATATTCCTTTTCCCGGTGATACTTTGAGACTTTCTGAGAATGTAAAAGATATATGGGGGAATAAAGGCTATGGAGAAGTGATAATTAGTGGTTCCTATGATGATATTTATCCACCAAAAGTTTTTGCAATTTTATCTGACGGAATTATAAAAAATAATGGAATAGATTATGATGATACCCTTTATTTTAAGTTTTCAGAAAAAACAAATACTCCCCATTTATCAGCGGAGAGTCTTGAAATTTATTTTGATTTAATAGGAAAATCATGGCAAAATCAAAATGTTGGGATAAATGA
>JBDRZF010000224.1:0-2840 GCA_039803805.1 Caldifarciminota bacterium | reverse complement strand
AGGAAATCATCCTTCCAAAAGAGCCCTGCCTTATTGTAACCGCAGTTCCATCTGTTTCTGATTTAAATCTAAGCCTTAGAACTCCATCTTCTGAGGGAACAATTATACCATATACATGAATAAGATAATCAGTATTAGCACTTGGAAATTGATTACTTTGAACTACATCGTCTGAAGAAGTTCCGCATCCCTCCCAAAGCATATCAGTACCATCAGCCCCTCGGGGTGTTGTTACTACATAAGAACTTACCACTGCATTCGGATAAGAAATTGCTATTCCAATTCCTGTTCCTGCCACAGCAGTTCTTGCCACTAAATAAAATTCATAAAAATAATAATTTCCAGCATTTACATTAAAGAAAAGTTCACTTACATCAGAAAGTGTGGTACTTGTTGTTGATTGATCCTGTGTCTTTTTACATATTTTAAAAGTGGTATAAACAGGATTTTGCCATGAGCCATTTCCCTGATCATCTGATACCAAAACATATCCATTTTGTGCACCTGTTGGCATTACAAATCCTCTCATAAACCCTGTTCCTTCAACTCCCCTTAATTATCCTCTTTAATTATGTCAATATCTCTTCAAAATTTTTCATTTTGATTACCCAACATTTATACTAAAATTTATACTAAACAAAAATATTTATTTCAAATAAGCAATGAGGACATTTTTTATTTTTTAATTTGTTTTCTAAAACTTCCATTATACCTCTTTTAATTAATAAATTTTTGCAGTTTGGACAATAGGTATTGTTATATTTATGAAAGGGAACATTTCCTATATAAACATATTTTATTCCAAGTTCCTTTACTTTCTCTATAATTTCTTCAATTATCCTTATGTCTGTTTCAGGATTTTTAAATTTATATGCAGGAAAATACCTTGTAAAATGCCATGGAATATTATCACCTATCTCATCTAAAATTCTTTTTGCAATATCTTCAAAAATATTTATTTTATCATTAACACCTGTTATTATTAACGAAACAATCTCTGTATGAATATTTTTTGAAGATATCTTTATGTTTCTGAAAACCTTCTCATAATCTGCTCCACAATATTTTTCATAAACATTTTTATCACCTTTTAAATCTATATTTATTGCATCAAGTCCTGATTCTATTAAAGAATATAAAACCTTTTCTGTCATATATCCATTTGAAACATAGGTATTATATAGTTTTTCTCTTTTTGCAATTTTAAAAACTTCTTCTGACCATTCAAAAAGGAGTGTTGGTTCATTGAAACTTATTGATGTTCCATCCGCCTTATATTTTAAACATATATCTATAAATTCCTGTGGTGAAATAAAATACTCATTTTTTGGAGGAAATTTACTTATTTCCCAGTTTTGACACCATGGACATAAGAAATTGCATCCCCATGAACCAACGGTCATCGCATATGTTCCTGGATAAAAGTGGTAAAATGGCTTTTTCTCAATTGGATTTAATGAAATTGAAGAAATATCCCCATAACATAATGTGTATATTTTACCATTTATATTTTTTCTTGTTTTGCAAAAACCTATTTGCCCCTTTTTTAATTTACATCTTCTCTCACAATTTTCACAGATAACTTCATCATTTTTTGTTTCATAAAACTTTGCTTCTTTTAAAAATCTATTCATTTATCTTATTTGCAAAAATCAAATAACCTGTATGGGTTATATAATATTCCTTTGGTCTTGTCCCTTCCTCCCTTACCAAAAATTCCCTTAAAATTATCTCATAAACTCTTATCCTTACAAATTTTTCATTCAAAAGAACTTCCTTTGTTTTTTTAATCTGCTCAATATTAGGAGAAATACTTGCAAGAACTTTTCCACCTTTTAAAACTTTTTTAACATTTTTTATAAGTTTCCATGGCTCAGGAACATCTATAAATGCTGCATCAACTTCTATATCAGGAATTTCTTTTTCTAAATCCATATTGTAAAATATAACATTTTTAAATTTGCCAAATTTTTCAAAATTCTCTTTTGCATTTTCTAAAAACTCCTTTCTTTTTTCAAAAGAATAAAGAGTCCCATTTTCACCTATGAAGTTTGAGAGAATTAATGTAAATGCACCTGAACCTGTTCCAACTTCTAAAATTTTATCACCCGGCTTTACTCCAAGATTTAATATTATAAAACCTGCATCCTTTGGATAAACTATTGTTGTTTTTCTCTTTACCTTCATTGATAAATAAGCAATATCAGGATAAAGGATATAAAAGGGAAAATTTTTTGAAGAAAAAATTACATCACCATAAGAAATACCTTCTCTTAAAATTACCTTACCTTTATGGGTATGTATTTCCTTATTTTCTTCATATGTTATAAGATAATTTGCCTCATCATCACCATAAAGAATAAATAAATCACCTTTTTTCATTTCTTTTTTTATAAATAAAATCACTTATAAAGGCAAAATCCTCTGGAGTTAAGTTTTCACCTCTTTGTGAAAGGTCATAACTTTTTGAAAGTTCTGAAAGGCTATTTTCATCAAGAAATTCCTTTAAAATATTTTTAATCTGTTTTCTCCTTTGAGAAAAAACCTTTCTTACAAGTTTAAAAAATATTTCCTCATCATAAACGAGTGGATAATTTTTTTCCCTTGGCTTAAGTTTTATGAATATTGAACTTACGCTTGGGATTGGTCTGAAGAAAAAACGGGGGATAGGGAAAAGAACTTCAACTTCCATAAAATAATTTATAAAAATTGTTAAGGAACCATAAGTTTTATTCTTTGGTAAAGAAGTTATTCTATCAACAACTTCTTTCTGTAAAGTAAGGTATATTTCTTCAAAAAGATACCTCTCCTTTATTATTTTTTCAAGAAAGGGAGTTGTA
>JBDRZF010000223.1:0-2873 GCA_039803805.1 Caldifarciminota bacterium | reverse complement strand
TAGAAATAAATATAAATTATCTGGAAAGTATACTTTTTAAAGAAATTGCAGAGAAAAAATTTATAAAAAATAAAAGGGATTTGCTTGAAAAAACATATAAAGAAGTGAAAGAATTAAAAAGAAAGTTGGAAGAGTTTCTTGGAGAAAATGAAAAGAGAAAAATTGAAGGCGAAATATTTGAAGATTTGAAAATTCATGAAAAACTTTTAAATCTTTCAGAAGAGGTAAAAATTCCAAAGGGGGAAAAGGGAATTTATGCAAAAAACTTTAAAGAAAAACTTATTCTTTTATCAAAAAATATTGAAAAGATAATATTTTCACAAAGTGAGAATTATGTGAAATGGGTTTCTAAAGAAGAGGAAGAAATAATTTTAAGAGAGTCTCCTTTAAATCCCGGTGATTATTTAAAAGAATTTTTGTATCCAAATTTTCCTGTAATCCTTTTTACATCAGCAACAATTAAAACGGGAAAGGATTTTTCCTTTTTTATAAAAGAGGCTGGAATTGATGAAAAAATAAAAACAATTTCCTTACCATCCCATTTTCCTTACAAAAAAAATGTTATAATCTATATTGATAAGGAAGCACCAAGTCCAAAGGAAGAAGAAAAATTTGTTATTTATATATCAAAGAAAATACCTGAACTTATTGAAATATTTGGTGGAAGAGCACTCGTTTTATTTACATCTTATAAAATGTTAAAGGAAGTAAAAAAATTATTACCAAAAATGAAAACACCTGTTCTTTTTCAGGGTGAGGATTCAAGAAGGAATTTACTCAAAAAATTTAAAGAAGAAAAAACAACTTCCCTTTTTGCAACAGGAACTTTCTGGGAAGGAATAGATGTTCCCGGTGAAGCACTTGAACTTTTAATAATTGTAAGGCTACCTTTTGATGTCCCTGATGAACCATATCATGAAGCAAAGATAAACTTATTAAAAAAAGAAAATATAAACCCCTTTTTAAACTATTCATTACCCCTTGCTATTTTAAGATTTAAACAGGGCTTTGGAAGATTAATAAGAAAGAAAACAGATGTAGGATGCTTTGCAATATTTGATTCAAGGATATTAAAAAGTTCTTATGGAAAATTCTTTCTCTCAAGTTTACCACCTACACCTATTACCTATGATATAAAAGATGTAAAGAGATTTTATGAGAATATCAAAAATATTTGAAAATTTTAGAAAATCAACCGTGTTTGAAATATACAAAAATTTTGAGGATATACCTTTTAAATTTTATATTGTTGGAGGTGCTATAAGGAATTTTGCTTTAAACGAAGATACTTATGATATAGATTTAGTTATAATAGATGGAGAACCTGAAAGAGTTTCAAAGGAAATCTCTAAAAGAGTAAAAGGAACATACTTTTTGCTTGATGAAGAATTTAACGAATACAGGATTGTCTTAAAAAGAGAAAAAATTTATACAATTGATGTAAGTCCTTTAAGAGGGAAAAGTATTGAAGAAGATTTAGAAAAAAGAGATTTAACAATAAACAGCATTGCAATTGAACCAAGAAAAATGGAACTTGTAGATATAACAGGAGGATTAAAGGATATAGAGGATGGAATTTTAAAGACAACAAGAGAAGAAAATTTAATTACGGACCCATTGAGAATTTTAAGAATAGTAAGGTTTCATTCCTTTTATGGATTTAAAATTGAAGAAAAAACTTATGAATGGATGAAAAAAAACAGAGAACTTTTAAAAAATGTGGCAAAAGAAAGAGTTAAATATGAAATATGGGAAATGTTTGGTAAGGGAAAGTATGTTGAAAAAAGTATTGACATATTAAAAGATACAAGAATTTTATTTGAACTTATACCAGAACTTACATATCAAGAAAATTCTTTTCAGATTTATGAAGGAGTGAGTATGAACATTTTAGAACATACTTTAAATGTTGTTAAAAATATAGCAAAACTTGAAAGAAATTTGAAAAAAACCTTTTTTTCAAAATTTAATGAGAATTATTATAAAGAATGGTTTGGATATGAAAAAAAACCAATTCTCTTTCTTTCAGGTTTTTTCCATGACATAGCAAAACCACTCACTGTGAAAATTGAAGAAGGGAAAACAAAGTTTTATGGGCATGATAAGGAAGGAGCAAAAATTGCAAGTAAATGGGCTTATGAAAATAGACTCTCAAGAAAAGAAACAAAAATACTTGTGAAACTTGTAAAAGATCATATGTATCCTCATCTTTTAGGAAAAGAAAAAGAAATAACAAGAAGAGCAATATACAGGTATTTGAGAAAAACAGAGGATGTCTGGTTTTCACTGTTTTTACTTGACTATGCTGATTTCAGGGCAACACCACCTGGGAAAAATCCAAAATATTTGAAAGATTTACTTGAAAAAGTTGTTTCTTTTTATGAAGAGTCAAAAAAAGAAAGACCAAAACCCCTTATAACAGGCTATGACTTAATTGATTTAGGACTTAAACCAGGTCCAATTTTTAAAAAAATTTTACAAGATGTTGAAGAAAAAAGAGCAGAAAAAATAATAAATACAAAGGAAGAGGCAATTGAGTATGTAAAGAATAATTATTTAAAATAATTAATTTGCTTTTTTTTATAAAAATCCATTATTATATATAACTTAAATTGGTTAGTTATAAACTAACTTATTATGATAAGGATACCTAAAAAAATAGATTATACAATAAAGGTGCTTGAAGAACTTAAAAAGGAGAACAAAAAAGCACCTTTAAATTTAAAAGAGATAGCGAAAAGAAATAAAATTTCTGAAAAATATTTAAAGCAGATAATGCCCTATCTTGAAGAAAAAAAAATAGTAAAGAGTATAAAAGGACCTGGTGGAGGTTATGTTTTAAATAAAAGTTTGAAAAATATAAGTTTACTTGA
>JBDRZF010000222.1:0-2874 GCA_039803805.1 Caldifarciminota bacterium | reverse complement strand
AGAACATAAATTCTTGGTTTCAAAAGACCTTTTAGCAAGACTTATCTTACCAAGATTTATAAGGGAAAGGGATACTCTTATAATAAGGGGAATAGTTCATAATTATCAGGATAAAAAGGATAATATAAATGTTAAAATTGAAGCAAAGGGTATTGAAATCATTGGGAAAAATGAAACAAGGCTTGGTGAAATTTTACCTGGAAGAAATAAACAGGTTGATTTCAAAATATATGCAAAAAATCCAGGAATTGCAGAATTTACATTAATAGCAAAAGGAGAAAACTCTTATGATGCATTGAATCTTAAGATTCCTATCCTTCCCCATGGAATGGAGAGAATTTTATCAATTTCAAATGTTTTAACAAATGATAAAGATGAATTTGAATTTGAAATACCTGAAGGAGTTCAAAATTTTTCCTCCAGTTTTTATATTTCTCCTTCATATCACAATGCGGTCTTTTGTTCATTAAAAGAGTTAATAGGTTATCCTTATGGATGTGTTGAACAGACAATGAGCAGATTTTTACCCGATGTTGCTGTTAAGGATATAATAGAAAAAGCAGGAATAAAAGACCCATTATTTACACAGGAACTACCAAAGATGATTGAAAAGGGACTCCAGAGACTTTATAACTTCCAGCATTCTGATGGTGGATGGGGTTGGTGGGAAAATGATGAATCCCATCCATTTAATACTGCTTATGTTCTATATGGGCTTGGTCTTTTGAAAAGAACAGGCTATAAAGTAAATGAAGAAGTTATAAATAGGGGAATTAAGAAATTAAAGGAATTTTTAGAAAAAGAAAATTTAAGTGATTATGATAAAGCATTTATGCTCTATTCTTTATCCTTACATGAAAAAATTAAAAAGGAAGATATTGAAAAATATTTTAAAGAAAAAATAGAAAGTCCTTATATTCTCTCAATTATTTCTTTGATTCTTTCTGAAAACAAAAAAATTGGTGAAGTATATTTTTCAAAACTCAGGGAAAATGCTATAAATATTGATGGAGTTATATATTTTGAGGAAAAGCTTTTAAAATCAAGACATGGGACAATCTATGCTGACCCAGTTTATATAACATCAAATGCCCTTTTATCAAGCCTTTCATACATTCCAAATGATGAGTTCTGCACAAAACTTTCCATTTATCTTTTAAATAAAAGAAAAGGTGCAATGTGGCATTCAACAATAGCAACATCCTCATCAATAATTTCTCTTGGTGAATATATGAAAAAAAGAGGGGTTTTTGATTTTGATATTTCTTTAAATATAAGAATAAATAATAAAAATTTTGGAAATTATACTATAAGGAAAGAAAACATAAATGAATATAATTCACCAAAAATTGTCCCCTCTGACATTTTAAGGAAGGGAAAGAATAAAATAGTTTTTGAAAAATCCGGGAAAGGCGAACTCCTTTATTCTTTCTTTGTGAAATATTATTCAACAGAGGAGAATATAAGGGCAGGTGGAGCAGAATTTAAGGTTTTAAAGGAAATATGGAGGCTTCAAAGAGTAAAAGAAGGTGGAAAAATTGTATATAAAAAAGTGCCTTTTTATGGAGAGGTTAGAAAAGGAGATTATCTATTTGTAAAGATAAAAGTTTTAAATGATAAAGAAATGGATTACTTTATGCTTGAAGACCCACTACCGGCAGGCTGTGAGGTTGAAAAAGAAAGGGAAAGATTTTTTATTGAAGGGGAAAGAAATTATACAGGTTATCATTACGAATGGTATTGGGATTGGGTAGGAGAAGAAATACATGATGACAGGATTGCCTTCTTTTTAACAAGAATTTATCCAGGAGAACATGAATTCTCATACATTTTAAGAGCATATCTGCCGGGAAGATATCATGTGATGCCTGCAAAGGGAAGTTTAATGTATTTCCCTGATATATTTGCCCATTCTGATGAATATATAATTAAGATAAGTGAATAAAATCTTTATTCTCTTAGTTTTTTTAAACATTCTTGATATAAAAAAAGAAATCGGGGATAATGGTGCATTTATAATTGCTGATGTAGAAACTGGTAAAATAATCGATTATCATAATAAAAAGCTTTGTTTTGAAACCCTTTTGCCACCCGGTTCATTTTTTAAAATTATAACTGCAATAATCTTAATAGAAGAAAATATAATTGATGAAAATACTTATTTTGATTGCAAGGGTGAAGAATTTTTAGAACTCAATAATGAAAAAATAAAGATTAAATGCTGGTTAAAAGGAGGACATGGTAAACAGAATATAAGAGATGCAATAAAAAATTCCTGCAACATATTCTTTGCAAAGGCTTCCCTTTTAATAGAACCCTATCTTTTTAAAAAATATTTTGAAATTTTAAAATTAAACGAACTTTCAACATCTGATGCAGGAGGAGAAATCTTAAATGAAATAAAAGTGCCTCTAAAAAAGAAAGATTTAATAGACCTTGCACTTGGAGAAAAGGGATATGTAAAAATGACACTATCTTCAATGCTCTCTTTAATTCTTTCAATTTCAAGAGATGGAATATACATTCCATTATGGATAAAGGAAAAAAATAATTTATCATATAGGTTGCCAATATATAAATCTTTAAATATTATAAAGGAGAGTTTAAGGGGGGTATGTAAGGAAGGGACAGGGATTTATGCAAATTATAAAGATATGATGGCAGGAAAAACAGGAACACCAAGACATTTAAATGGATGGAGAACCCATGCAATATTTGCAGGATATTATCCATATTATGATCCAAAAATTGGAATAATAGTTTTTTTAAAAAAAGGGCAGGGTTCAAAGGATGCAGCACCGCTTGCAAAAAAGATATTAAAAAGCCTTGAATAAAATAATAATATTTTTATTTTTAATACCCTTTGATTTAACA
>JBDRZF010000221.1:0-2945 GCA_039803805.1 Caldifarciminota bacterium | reverse complement strand
AGAAATTGAAAAAATGGTAAGAAGCAAGTGGAGGTTTTTCATCTTTTAATTTTTTCAAAAATTTTTCAATTTCTTTTCTTTTACCTTCAACTTCAATTAAAACTCCTTCCTTTGTATTCTTTACAAATCCTTTTAAGTTTAAAGATTTTGCAATTCTATAAACAAAAGGTCTGAATCCAACTCCCTGAACAAATCCCTCAATTTCTACCTTTAATCTTTGAACTTTCAAAATTCTTTAATCCACTTTTCTCTTTCTTCTTTTATAAATTTCACAACCTCTTCTATTCCAATATTTTTTAATGCTGATGTTTCAAATATCTTTAAAGATGGATTTATCTCTAATGCCTCCTTTTTAACATTTTCAATATTAAAAGGAATATAGGGGATAAGGTCTATTTTTGTTATTATAAATCCCTTTGATGTTAAAAAAGCCTTAGGATATTTTTTTGGCTTATCATCACCTTCTGGAACAGAAAGAAGTGTAAATCTTAAATTTTCTCCAAGTTCATAAACTGATGGACATACAAGATTCCCAACATTTTCTATGAAAATAAAATCATATCTATTTTTTAATTTATCAATCACCTCTTCAATCATAACTGCTTCTAAGTGGCATGCTCCTCCTGTTATTATCTGAACTGCTTCAAAGCCTTTATTTCTAATTCTCTCTGCATCCCTTTGAGTTTCAATGTCTCCTGTAAGAACAATTATTTTAAAATTTTTAAAATAAGGTAAAATTTTTTCAATTAGTGTTGTTTTTCCGCTACCTGCAGAAGATATAAAATTTATAACAAATGTTTTTTCCCTGTCCCATTTTTCCCTTAATTTCTTCGCAATTGCTTCGTTTGCCTTTAAAAGGGGAATTGATATATCCTCAAATTTTATTTCACCCATTATATCTCCATTTCAATTCTTTCTATAATCATATCAGAGCCTTTTATCATCTCATTATAAATATTTCCGCATTCAGGACATATAAAGGGGAAATCTAAAGAGGTAAATATTTTTCCACAATTTGTGCATCTTAATTCGGGTTCTTCTCTTTCTATTTCAAGAATTGCATCCTCAAACAATTTTTTTCCCTTTTTTAATATTTCAAAGGAATGAGAAATTAAAAGTGGTTCAACCCCTGAAAATTTTCCTATTTTTAATTTTATTTTTGTTATTTTTTTTGCATTATTTTTTTTACCCTCTTCCTCAACTATTTCAAGCAAATTTAAAGTTAAAGAATATTCATGCATTAAAATAGACCCTTTATTATTCCATCATCTGTTAAATCAACTCTCAATGCTGCAGGTTCCTTTGGTAATCCTGGCATTTCCATTATTTCTCCGCATAAAGGAACAACAAAATTTGCCCCTGATTTTATCCTAACTTCATCAATCTTTATTTTAAATCCTCTTGGTCTTCCAAGAAGTTTTGGATTGTCAGATATTGATGCCTGTGTTTTTGCCATACATATAAATGAATTCTTTAAGCCTATTTCTTCAATCTTTTTGAGCATTTTATTTGCGTCAGCAGAATAATCAACTCCATCAGCACCATAAACCTTTTTTGCAATTATCTCAATTTTTTCTTTCAAAGGCATATCAATTTTATAAAGTGGTTTATAATTCTTTGGCTCATTAAAAGCAGAAATAACCTTTTCAGCAAGTTCAATTGTTCCCTCTCCTCCTTTTGCCCATGCCTCACAAAAGGCATATCTCACATTTTCATTTTCAAGAAGTTCTTTCAATTTCTTTTTTTCATTTTCTGTATCATAAGGGAAAACATTTACTGCAACAATAGGAGGAATTCCAAAATTATCCCTTATATTTTCAATGTGGGCTTTAACATTTTCAAATCCTTTTATAACTGCTTCTATATTTTCATTCGTCAAATCCTTTTTACCAACCCCTCCATGGTGCTTCATCGCCCTTATTGAGGCAACAATTACAACTGCATCAGGTGAAAAGTTTCCAAGTTGACATACTATGTTTAAAAATTTTTCTGCACCAAGGTCAGAGCCAAATCCTGCTTCAACAACCGCAATCTCAGAAAGCTTTAATGAAAGAAGTATTGATAAAAGTGAGCATGTTCCATGGGCAATATTCCCAAAAGGACCTGTATGGATTATTGCCGGTGTATTTTCAAGGGTTTGAACAAGATTTGGTAAAAGTGCATCCCTTAAAATTGCAGCCATTGCCCCTTCTGCTTTTAAATCCCTTGCAAATACAGGCTCTCCAGTTCTTTTAAAGCCTATCAAAATATTGCCAAGCCTTTCCTTTAAATCCTTATAATCTTTTGAAAGACCAAGAATTGCCATAACTTCTGAAGCAGGTGTTATAACAAATCCATCTTCCCTTGTAGGTCCATTTGTTTTTCCACCAAGCCCAACAATTATCTTTCTTAAACTTCTGTCATTCATATCAATTGCTCTTGGCCATAAGATTTCCCTTGTATCAATGTTTAATGAATTTCCATGATGAATATGAGCATCTATCATTGCTGATAAGAGATTATGAGCAGAATTAACTGCATGGAAATCACCTGTAAAATGCAAGTTTATATCCTCCATAGGAACAACCTGTGAATAACCACCACCTGTTGCTCCTCCTTTTATCCCAAAAACAGGACCAAGAGAAGGTTCCCTTAAAGCAACTATTGATTTTTTATTCAATTTCCAGAATGCCTGTGTAAGACCTATACTTATTGTTGTTTTTCCTTCTCCATAAGGAGTTGGTGTCATTGCAGTTACAAGGACCATCTTAGCATTAGGCTTATCCTTTAATCTATCTAAAACATTCAATGAGATTTTTGCTTTATATTTTCCATAAAATATAAGTTCCTCTTCTTTTATTCCTATTTTTTCTCCTATTTCCCATATTGGCAACAATTTTGCTTTCTGTGCAATTTCAATATCTGTAAGCATTTAACCTCCTTTTTAAAGAGATTAATTATAAAGA
>JBDRZF010000220.1:0-2972 GCA_039803805.1 Caldifarciminota bacterium | reverse complement strand
CCTGATGTTCTATACCAAAATGGCAGGAAAGACATTCGGGATCTTTTTCAAAAAGCCTTTCAAGGGAAACTTTTTTTATATATGAATCAAAAAATTTTCTTTCACCCTTTTCTAATTCTTCTTCAACCCTGTTTAAAATTAAATGGGCATATTTTATATTATGCAAGCCATTGCTTTTGTCACCTTTAATAAATTCAAAGTTCTGTTTTATTAAATCTGTATTTAAAGGAAGATTCAGGATATCTGAAATTTTAATAATTCTTTCCACCCTTTCATCCATCTTTTTAACTCTGTCCCTTATCCCCCTCTGCCAGATTACTGCAAGTTTATCATAACCTTTTCCATGGCAATCATTACAAACCTGTGGGGTTGAAATGGTAAATATAGACTTATGTCCAAAAACCAATTTCTCCTCTTTAATCTGATGACAACCTATACATGAAACACCTGATAAAAACATTGGGTCAGGAGTTACTGGCACATCTATTGCTCCTACACCTATATAAAGTCTTTCTTGAAGTGTATGTTTTCCACCATGGCATTCTTCGCATTTTGGAGAAAGGGCATAAGCCATTTCAATTTTTTTGTGTTTTATTTCACTATGACACCATTCACATTTTATCTTCTCTTTTGTTACATGCACATTATGTAAGAATATGTGGTCTTTATATCCTATCTCTCTTTCAACATGGCATTGAGAACACTTCTCTTGAACAACTTCGCCTCTTCCCTCTGTTACATAAATATGGCATGTCCTGCACCCAATCTTTGCCTCTTCATATTTTGTATGGGAGAATTTAATACCCCTTACAAGGATAACCTCCTTTGGTGGACCATGACAGCCCTCACATCCTGCAACAGGTTCACTTGCCTCTTTACCTATAAAATGGCATATTATACATACATCTTTATTTACAGCAGTATGTTCTCCCTGAACAAGTTCTGAATGGCAGGATTGGCATGCAAGATTTACTCCCCTTATTTCTTTATCATAGTGTTTAACATGCTTGAATTTTATTCTTTTTGCAAATAAAACTTCACCTATTTCAAGTTCCTCTTTAATATGACATTTTTTACAATTGTTATCATCTATTTTTGAATGAAGCCTTACATGATACACTCCTGCAAAATATCTTATCATCTCAGCAAGCAATCTAAACTTACCTTCCATATAACCGAAAAATCCTTTTTTATAATGACAATCTATACAATTAACATTGTTGTGGCTTGAAGAAAGCCAGTTCTCATAATAAGGTTTCATTATATGACAGGAATTACAGAAAGAAGGGTTATCTGAAACTTTTATAAAAAGATAAAAGAAATATAAAATTAAAATAGTTAGTATTGGAAAAATTATTTTCTTTTTCATTCTTTTTTGTTTTCCCTTTCCTTCATTATCTTCTCATATTCAAGTGGATGCTCTTTAATCATCCTTTCCTTACTTATTTTACCTGTAAAAATTGTCGGATTAAATGGAAAAACTTCTGGATTGAAATGGGCATTATACCAGTGCCATATTATTATTGCAAGGGTTGCAAGAAGTGCTTCATCAGAATGTGCTTCTCTTGCTATATCAAGAACAAATTTTGGAATAATTCCAAGAAAAAAATTGTGTAACCACATAAGTGTTCCTGATACAATCATTATAACCATTCCCCAGTAAACTGCCCAATAATCAAATTTTTCTATATAAGAATACCTTCCGAATTTGGGCTTTTCCTTTGTAAGACCCAAAAAATATTTTATATTTTGAAAAAAATCAAGAAAATCTTTTTTCCTTGGCAAAAGTTCTTTAAATTCTCTTCTTCCTTCTTTTGTAAAAAGATATATTGTATGCCATATTGCAACTAAAATTAAAAGTACTGCGCCGATTCTATGTAAAATTCTTGATACCTGTATCCCACCTGTTATTTTAAAATAAATTTCTGCCCATCCTGCTTCGTGAAATTTTATTGGTAAACCTGTTATTATTAAAATTAAACAACCTAATGCAAGGACAAAGTGCTGTAATCTAACATTCAAACTGAATCTTATGAAATATTCCTCTTCCTCTTTCTTTATTTTTTCTCTTTCTTTTTTAATTCTCTTAATTTCCTTTTCTATCTCTTTTCTATACCTTTCTTTGATTTCCTCCTTTATTCTTTTTTTTATCTCTTCCTTTAATTCAATTCCATCCTTTTCAATTTCTTTTATTATCTCTTCATAAATTTTTTCTTCTTCTTTCATTTTTTAAACTTTCTTATACCCCTTCCTGTCAAATCAAGAATTATATGAACAATGAGACCAAAAATCACAAGAAATGTAAACCATTTAAAAAAGTTATAAACATAATAAACAATGCCTGCCTCTTTTTCTTCAGGAATTATGTGATATTTTCCCTTTGCAACATTTTGAGAAGCACGGGGATGACATTTACCACATGTTGCTGCAAGATTTTTTGGATGGATTGGTGATTTGGGGTCAGTGGAGGGAAGGATATCATGATATCCATGGCAGGAAACACAATTTGCTGCTTTAACAACACCATATTCAAGTGCAATCCCGTGAAAACTTTCTTTAAAGGCTTCAACCTGTTTTACAGGAACACCATACTTTTTCATTATTGTTATATCTGCATGACACTTTTCACATGTACGAGTAACATTCTTTGGATTCAAAGTAGAACGGGGGTCCTCTGGTGGCAAAATGTCATGCTCTTTATGGCAATCATTACAAACTGCTGTTTCTAAAACCCCTTTTAAAAGAGCTTTACCATGAATTGATTTAATATATTCTTCTTTAACAAGTTTATGACATTTACCACAGGTATTTGGTATATTTTTCTTATTTATTGTGGATAGTGAATCACTCGGATGTCTTATTGAATGAGTTGTATGACAATCAATACAATCAGGTGCAATTTTACCTTTTTCTTTCGCTCTTCCATGGACACTCTCTTTATATTTCTCAGGCATTTCCTTAACAGGGGCACC
>JBDRZF010000219.1:0-2975 GCA_039803805.1 Caldifarciminota bacterium | reverse complement strand
CATTTATTTTTAATATTCTTCCCCTTTCGAAGTTTAAGTTTAAATTTTCTTTCAAAAATTTTCTAAACTCGTTTAAATCTTTAAAATCATATAAAGAGTTTTTCCCTTTTAAATATATCTTCACCTCACCACCACCTTTTGGATAATAACCCCTTCTCAAAATTTTTATATCAATATCCTTTATAATTTTTGAAACAACCTTTAATATAACATTCTCAAAATAGTCAAAAGTCATTGCTCCTGGAACATCTGTTCCACCCTTTAAATGAAGAAAAACAGGATTCTTTGAAAAAATACTAACAGGTAAAATTGTTTGAAGAAAAAGAGGGATACTTCCAGCAGTTTGAAAATCAAGAAAAACATTACCTCCTAAAATTTCCCCTGGTTTAAATTCAACTTCAAGGGAGCCAAGAAAATCACCTTTTACTTCTGAATTTGTTATCATTTTCAAAGCCTTTAAAATATTCAAATGTTGTGCTTTTAGTCCCGGATTTGGTCTTCCTTTTCTTATATTGAAAATTCTAAAGGGTTCTTTTTTAAAAAGAGAATAAACAAGGGCATACCTTAAAATTTGTCCTCCACCTTCACCAAAAGAGCCGTCTATCTCTACCATAATCAAAGGGTATTCCTCTTTTAAAACCTAATTTTTTTGCATATTCAACTACTTCTTTATATTCCTCATAAGTAATCCTTCTTGAAAGTTCTTTAAAGGAATAGGCTTTATAACAGGGTCTATATTGATCCATTATATTTATAAAAGAATTTATTGAAATTTCCTTTGCAATAAAATCAAGAACCTTAAAAGAACCAGCAAGTCTATTTGGCAATACAAGATGCCTTATCAAAAGTCCTCTTTTTGCAATCCCGTTTTCTATTACAAGATCACCAACCTGCCTATGCATTTCCTTTAAAACTTTTTTTGATACTTCAAAATAATTTTTTATATCTGAATATTTTCTGGCAACCTCTGAATCAGAATATTTTGCATCAGGCATATAAATATCAACAATTCCATCAAGTAATTTCAAAATTAAAAGGGAATCATAGCCACCCGAATTATAAACAATTGGAATTCTTAAACCCTTTGGAATTGCAATCATAAGTGCTTCAAGAATTTGTGGAACAACATGGGTTGGACTTACTAAGTTAAGATTATGACATCCCATCCTCTGAACTTCTAAAAAAATTTCTGCAAGTGTAAAAGGGTCAATCTCTTTACCTTCCACAAGTTGGCTTATTTCATAATTCTGGCAGAAAACACAATGGAGATTGCAACCTGAAAAAAATACAGTTCCACTTCCATATCTTCCAACAAGCACCTCTTCCTCTCCATAATGGGGACCAAAAGAAGAAACAATTGCAAATCTCCCTGTTTTACATTCACCTCTTTCATCCTCATACCTATTTACCTTACAACCTCTTGGACATATAATACATTTTTTAAGATAATCAAGGGCTTTATTCACCCTTTTTTCCAATTCACCCTTTTTGTAAATTTCAATATAAGAAGGATACATCATTCTTCCACTTTGTATTTCTCAAAAAATTTTTTTTCATATTCTTCAAGTGTTCCTTCTTTTATAGCCTCCCTAATATTTTTCATCAACTTTGAATAAAAGGATAAAGAATGATAAGTTGAAAGGTAAAGGGCAAGATATTCTTCTGCGGAGAAGAGGTGTCTTATATAAGCCCTTGAAAAATTTTTACAAACATAACAGTTGCAATCAGGGTCCAAAGGCAAAGGATCTTCTGCATATTTTGCATTCCTTATTCTTATTTTCCCATAAGAAGTGAAAATAAGACCTGTTCTTGCATTCCTTGTAGGAAGAACTGAATCAAATATATCTATCCCATTTTTAACTGCAAAAAATATATCTTCAGGATAACCAACTCCCATAAGGTATCTTGGTTTTTCCTCTGGATAATAACTTATAATTTCAGAAATAATTTTTTCTCTTTCTTCTTTTGGTTCACCGACAGCAAGCCCACCTATACAGTATCCATCAAAATCATATTCCTTTAATTTTTCAATCCCTTTTACCCTCAAATCTAAATATGTGCTACCCTGCCCTATTCCAAAAATTAATGGTCTTATCTTTTTATCTTTAAATTCCCTATCAAAAAACTCTTTTGATTTAAAAGCCCATTTAATTGTTAAATCAAGTGATTCCTTTGCATATTCATAAGTAACAGGATAAGGCGGGCATTCATCAAGTGTCATCATAACATCTGTTCCTAAATCTATCTGGATTTCTATAACCTTTTCAGGTGTAAAAAATATTTTTCTTCCATCTATATGAGATTTAAATTCAATACCCTCCTCCTTTATTTTCTTTAAATCAGAAAGAGAATAAACCTGAAATCCACCTGAATCTGTGAATATCACTCCTTTAAAATTCATAAACTTATGAATCCCCCCAATTTTTTTAATTATTTTCTCTCCTGGTCTTAAATGAAGATGATAGGCATTTGTTATTATTCCTTTAATACCTATTTTCTTTAAAATATCAGGAGGCATGGTTTTAACAGTCCCTTGCGATGCAACAGGAAGGAAGATTGGTGTTTCAATATTTCCTGATTTTGTAAAAAGAATGCCATATCTTGCATTATTATTCTTTTTTAATATTTTGAACATAATTGCCTTGTGATTTATAATTTTAATGTATGAAAGAGGAAAATTACAAAATTTTAAGAGAATTGGCAATTTCTGAAGGAGTTTTTGACTTCAAAGTATGTGAAATTGAAGATTTAACTCCTTATTTTGATTATTTACCTTATGAAAAAATAAAAGATTTTAAATATGGAATATCAATAGCAGTTTGTGTTCTTGAAGAAATTTTAAATACTTTGGAAGACCATCCAAACAGAATTTATTTGCATCATTATAAGAATTTAAACTATTATCTTGATAGAGTGTCTTTAAAAATATCATTTAAAATAAAGGAAATGGGATATAAGGCATTGCCAATTCCTGC
>JBDRZF010000218.1:0-2982 GCA_039803805.1 Caldifarciminota bacterium | reverse complement strand
TTTAGAGCAAAATAAAAATATTATGGAAAAGGAAAAGGCAAAAATTTTAATAAATCTTGCAAGGGAAAGTATTGAAAGGGGGCTAAAGGGAAAAATGTATGAGCCTGAAAATATTGATACAAGCAAAGAGATTAAAGAAGAATTCAATTATAAAAGGGGAGTTTTTACAAGTCTTTATGTTTATCCTGAGAAAAAATTAAGAGGGTGTATAGGAGTTCCTTATCCAGTCTATCCTTTATGGAAAGCAGTTATTATTTCCTCTTATGAATCTGCTTTTTGTGATCCCCGTTTTAATCCTTTAAAAAAGGAGGAATTTTCAAAAATAGTTATTGAACTTACAATTTTAACAGAGCCAGAGAAACTCACGGGGGAGCCAGAAGATTATATAAATCAAATAGAGATTGGGAAACATGGTTTAATTGTCCAAAGAGGTATATTTAAGGGACTCCTTTTACCACAGGTTGCAATTGAATGGAATTTTAATGAAGAGGAATTTCTTTCAGAAACCTGTTTAAAAGCAGGATTACCTGAGAATGCATGGAAGGATAAGGATACAAGTGTATATAGATTTTCTGGAATTTTAATAAGAGAAAAGGAGCCTTTTGGCGAAATTGAAGTAAAAGATTTATCTTCTTTATAATTTTAAGTTTAAAAAGGAGGAAAAGTTGGAAATACTCCTTGAAAAAAGTGTGAAGGGTAAAAGGGCTTTAAAATTTCCAGAGATTCCTGATTTTGATATTAAAAAATATATACCGGAAAAATATTTAAGGGAGAAAGAGGCAATTTTGCCAGAGGTTTCTGAAACAGAAATTGTAAGGCACTTTAACGCATTAGCAGAAAGAAATTATCATGTTGATAAGGGTTTTTATCCACTTGGCTCATGCACAATGAAATATAATCCAAAAATAAATGAGGAACTTGCCCGTTTGCCAGGTTTTACAAATCTTCATCCTTTAACTCCTGAAGAATTTTCTCAGGGTGCATTAAAACTTATGTATGAACTTGAAAAATTTTTATGCGAAATATCAGGAATGGATGCAGTATCACTTCAGCCAGCAGCAGGTGCAAATGGTGAACTTACAGGTATGTTAATTGTAAGAAAATATCATACTAAAAAGGGAAATCCGAGAAAATATGTTCTTGTTCCTGATTCTGCTCATGGGACAAATCCAGCATCTGTTACTCTTTCAGGTTATGTTGCAAAAACAATAAAATCAAATGAAAAAGGATTAATTTCAATTCCAGAACTTAAGAAGAATTTGAATGAGGATGTTGCTGCTATAATGATTACAAACCCAAATACACTTGGTCTTTTTGAAGTAGAAATATGTGAGATTACCGAACTTGTTCATGAAGTTGGTGCACTTGTTTATCTTGATGGTGCAAATTTGAATGCATTACTTGGTATTATAAAACCTGCTGACCTTGGATTTGATATTGTTCATTTTAACCTGCATAAAACATTTTCAGCACCACATGGTGGAGGAGGACCTGGTTCAGGACCTATTGGAGTTAAAAAGGAACTTGAAAAATATTTACCAGTTCCAAGAATAGTTTTTGAAAATGGAAAATATAAATTTTCTTATGATTTTCCTGATTCCATAGGTAAGATGCACTCTTTTTATGGGAATTTTCTTGTAATGGTAAAGGCTTATACATATATATTGATTATGGGAAGCGATGGACTGAGAAAGGTTTCAGAAGACGCTGTTTTGAATGCTAATTATTTAAGAGAAAAAATAAAAGATTTGTTTGAGAATCCTTATAAAGATTTTCCATGCATGCACGAATTTGTTGTTTCAGGGGAAAATTTAAAAAGAAAATATGGTGTAAAAACACTTGATGTTGCAAAAAGGCTTTTAGATTATGGATTTCATGCACCAACGATATACTTTCCATTAATTGTTCCAGAGGCACTCATGATAGAACCAACAGAAAGTGAATCAAAGGAAACACTTGATGCTTTTGCAGAGGCTTTAAGAAAAATAGTTAAAGAGGCGGAGGAAAATCCTGAAATAGTTAAAAATGCCCCCCATAAAACTTGCGTAAGAAGATTGGATGAGACGCTTGCAAATAGAAACCCTGTTTTGAGATGGAAGAAAGATACGATGACTTAATAGAAAGGATTGTTAAAAGAATATTAGAACTTAAACTTGAAGTTCCTGCTATTTTACTTTTAGAATCTTTAAAACCTATTTCCTTCATAACTTCTCAATTCTTTGTTTTTCTTGAACCTTTTGTAAATTCAATTTTTTCTTTTAAAAATTATCAAAGATTCTATAAGATGCTTGAGGATAGAGAGAATATTGAGAAAATAATAGAAGAACTTGAAAAGGGAAGAGAAAGGAAAGGATGAATGTTTTCAGGATTGAGATTGTTCCTTTTAATCCAAGAAGATATGATATTGAAGAGAGTATAAAAGAACTTGGTTTTAAAAAGGAAGCAGAGATTTATGAAAGCAGGATATACTGGATAAAAGGGAATTATGAATATGAGGAAATAAAAAGGATTGCAGAGGAAATTTTATGTGAGGATATTGTTGAAAATTATAAGATAAATGAAAGATTTGAATTTGAAGGAAATGATTTTGAAATAACATATCATTTTGGAGTTAAAGATCCTGTTTGTGATAGTGTAGAGGAGTCAATAGAACTTTTTGGATTTAAAAAACCTGAGGAGATTAAAAGGGGAAGAAGATATTGGATAAAGGGTGATTTTGATGAAAAGGAAATAGATTATATAGCAAGAAAATTTCTTTATAATCCTGTTATTGAAAGAAAGGAAAAGATTATAAAATATATTTTTTTAAAACCTTCTCCTTATAAATTTGAAATTCTTTATGTCCCTATTCTTTCATTTAATGATGACCAGCTTTTAAATTATTCAAAAGAAAAAGGGCTTGCTTTAAATCTTTCAGAGATGAAAAAAATTAAAGATTATTTTTCAAAAATGGGGAGAAATCCAACGGATTGTGAAATAGAG
>JBDRZF010000217.1:0-2997 GCA_039803805.1 Caldifarciminota bacterium | reverse complement strand
TAAAGGAATAGACAGAATAATAGAATTTTTAAAAGAAATACAGCCAAAACCAATAATCATATTGACAAATGGCTCTCTTTTCTATTTAAAAGAAGTAAGGGAAGAAGTTAAAAACGCAGACATAATTGTTCCTTCACTTCTTGCAGGAAATGAAAAAACATTTTTGAAAATAGCAAGACCTTGTAAAAGTTTGAAATTTGAAAATATAATTGAAGGATTAATAAATTTGAGGAAAGAGTTTAAAGGTAAAATATTTGTTGAAATAATGCTTGTAAAAGATTTAAACGATAAGGAAGAAGAAGTTTATGAAATGAAAAAGATAATTGATAGAATAAATCCTGATAAAATTTTCATAAATACTCCAACAAGACCACCCGCTTTAAAATGGGCAATTCCCCCTTCTTATGAAAAACTTGAATTTGTGAAAAGTATTATCGGTGGAGAAATTGTTAAAGAAAGAAAAATTTTTGATGAGAAATTAAAAATAGAAGAAGTGATTAATATAATTGAAAAAAGACCTTTATCTTTAGAAGAGATAATGGAAAGACTTAAAATTGATGATTCAGAAAAGGTTAAGAAAATTTTAAAAGAAAAAGAAGAAAGAATAAAATTTATTAAAATAGAAGATAAGGAATATGCAACTTATTAAAATTTTTATAATCTCAATTTCTTTAAACCATTTAAATCAGACTAAAATAGAGGATAAATTTTTTGCAGAGGATAAATTAAAACATTTTTCCTTTTGCTTTTTCTTAACAAGTATAGTTTATCAAGAGTGTAAGTATGAGTTTAAAGTTAAAGAAAAAAATTCAATGTATCTGGGAATATCAATCCCTCTGGGTTTGGGAATAGCAAAAGAAATTTATGATAAGAAAAGTTATGGTCTTTTCAGTTTTAAGGATATTTTGTGGGATGTAGGAGGTATAATTTCTGCAACTTTTTTAATTATTTTTTATTAGGGGGTCAAAATGATTAAAACAAATAAAGAAAAACTTGTTATGATTGCTGTTCAGGGTGAAATTTCTCACCCCTTAACTTTTTATCCCTATGATGTTTCAAGGAAAGGCGAAGTTATATATACATTGCCTGAAGGTTGCTGGGGAATTCATTACAATGTAAAAGTTGGAGACAGTGCATTTGGATGGCAGGCTGACCATATTGAACCAGGAGTTACTGTTGTATTTTCTCAAAAGGAAGAAAAAAGAGAAGAATTTTATGGATTTCGCATTCCAGTGTGTATAGGAAATACAGGTAAGGTGATAAGTGGTGAGGCTAAAGGAGAAAAAGGTATTGTGACAGGGATTCATACAGGAATTTTAATTGATTTTCCACAGGACACTTTAGAAAAACTTGCGATAGGTGATAAAGTTTTGATAAAAGCATATGGAATGGGACTTGAACTTTTAAATTTTAAAGAAATAAAAGTTTTAAACATTAGCCCTGATTTACTTGAAAGAATATGTGAAGAAGATGAAGAAAAAAATAATTTAAAAATAAGGGTTAGAAAGGAAATCCCACCGGAACTTATGGGTTCAGGAATTGGTGTTATTTCCTCTTCTTATGTTGATTATGACATAATGACATCTGATGAGGAAACTCTGGAAGAATATGGATTGTGGGATTTAAAACTCGGAGATATAGTCGCAATTCGCGACCATTTTTCAAGCTTTGGACCTTGTTATAAAAAAGGAGCCATTACGATAGGAGTAGTGGTTCACGGGGATTCAAAGATATCAGGACACGGTCCAGGTGTTTTACCAATAATTTCATCTCCTTCAAAAGAAAAAATAGAAATTATATTTGAAGAATATGCAAATATAGGATTTTATTTGAACTGCGGAACTTTTAGAAAGTAAAATTTAAAATTTAAAAGGGAGTAAAATATGCAAGAAATCCCTTCTTTAATTTCTGCTTTTATTGGAGGAATTTTTTCATTCATTTCACCCTGTGTTTTACCTCTTGTTCCAATATACATTTCTTATATTTCTGGAATATCCCTTGAAGAACTTCAGAAAGGAGGCAAACTTTTAAATGTTTTTCTTAATTCACTATTTTTTGTTCTCGGATTTACAATAGTATTTGTTTTTTATGGCGCTTCAGCAACTTTTATAGGACAAATGATTTCTCAATATAAATACATCCTTTCAAAGATTGGCGGAATTATCATAATAATTTTTGGGATACATTTAACAGGGGTATTTAGATTAAAATTTTTAGATTTTGAAAGAAGAATAAATGTAAAAGGTAAATCTGCTTCTTATATAGGCTCATTCATAATGGGATTCGCCTTTTCCTTTGGATGGACACCATGCATAGGACCGATTCTTGCAGCAATACTTGTTCTTGCAGCACAAAAAGAAACACTTTTTAAGGGAACTTTTTTATTATTTATATATTCAATGGGACTTGGAATTCCTTTTATTTTATCAGGAATATTTATAAATTACTTCTTTAAGGCATTCTCAAAAATAAAGAAACATTTTAGAAAAATAGAAATAGTAGCAGGAATCTTACTTATACTCCTTGGAATACTTGTATTTTTTGACATAATTCAAATTCTTTCCCAATTTTTGCCCCAAATTAATGTAGGATAAATTTAAAACTACAAAAATTTCCTTCCTACTTGACAAGGTGGTATAAAAATACTTTAAAATTTTACTCTGTGGTAAAATGTGGGAAAAAGTGGTATGAATAGAAATAATAGGTTAAATAGTGTAGATGCAAAAGGGAGGGTTTCTTTCCCTGTATTTTTGAGAAAAAAACTTGGTAAAAAAATTATTTTAACAAAGGGTTATGATCCCTGTATTTATGTTTATAGTCAAGAAGAGTGGAAATTATTTATAGAAAGAATTAAAAAGGATTGGGCATTATATGATATTGAGAAAAGGAAAACAGTAAGAGAAATAATAGGGATTCATCAGGAGGTTGAATTTGATACTTATGGAAGAATACTTCTGCCAGGTGGCTTAATGGAATATGCGGGTATTAAAGATAAAT
>JBDRZF010000216.1:0-3013 GCA_039803805.1 Caldifarciminota bacterium | reverse complement strand
CTTCAAATAATTTATATACAGGTTTTATTTTAAACCAATCGGATGTACTTACAGGCGGGAATTTTATTCTTTCTCCTTCAATTTCATATTCAACACATATTTTTATTTCATTGATACCAGAAAGAACATCAATTTTTGTTAAAGCAATCTCTGTTGGTCCATTTATAAGACATGCATATTTAGAAGCAACAAGGTCAAGCCATCCACATCTTCTTGGTCTTGAAGTCACTGCCCCGTATTCCTCTCCTTTTTCTCTTAAAAACTCACTCATTTCGTCCTTACATTCTGTAGGGAAGGGACCTTTACCAACCCTTGTGGCATATGCTTTTAAAACCCCTATTATTCTATTTATCTTATAAGGGGGAATTCCAAGGGCTGCTGAGGCTCCACCTGCAATCGTAAATGATGAAGTTGTATAAGGATATGTTCCTAAAAGCACATCAAGGAGAGTCCCCTGTGCTCCTTCAATTAATATTCTTTTGTTTTTTTCATTCTCATGGATAAACTTTATTGTATCAATTACCCTTTCCTTAATCTTCTCAAAATTTTCTTTTAAATTTTTAATAATAATTTTTCTATCAGGCGGAACCTGTCCATATTTTCCACCTAAGATGACCGAATTCCATTCAAAAGAATCTTTAAATCTTTCATTTAAATCTCTTTCATCTTTTAAATCACATATTCTTATACTTTTTCTTGCAATAAAGTCTGAATAAGCAGGTCCTATCCCCCTTTTTGTTGTTCCTATTTTTCCGCTTTTTTCTTCTTCAAGTTCATCAATGAATTTATGATAAGGCAGGACAAGGGGGCATCTTTCATCAATATAAATTCTCTCTGTTATTTTTAAATCCATATTCTCTAATTCTTCTATTTCTTTTATAAGAAGTTCAAGGTCTATTAATTCATAAGGACCTAAAATCCCTGTTTTGTCTTTATGGATAAGTCCTGAAGGAATTTGGCGAAAAACTATTTTTTTATTTTCTATATAAACTGTATGCCCCGCATTTGATCCACCCTGAAATCTTGCAACTATGTCAAATTCTTCTTTTAATGCACTTATTATTTTACCTTTTCCTTCGTCACCCCATCCAAGTCCCACTATCATTAAAAATGGCATATTTTACTCCTTTTCTTTATATTCTCCAAATACCTCTTTAAGGGCTTCACATATTTCACCAAGTGTTAAGTTTTTTTCAACACCTTCCTTTATGTAAGGCATTAGATTTTCACCTTTGTATGCTTTCTCTTTTATAATATCCAGATATTTTTTAACTTCCTCTTTATTCCTTTTTTCTCTAAATTTTTTTAAAAATTCTTTTCTTTTTTCTTCTATTTCTTCAGAAATTTTTATTTCAGGTGAAGGAATTTTTACTTCTTCATCTTTAAAAATATTTACACCAACAATATATTCTTTTTTTTCTTCAATATTTCTTTGGTACCTGTAAGCACTCTCTTCAATCAATTTTTTCATATAACCTGTTTCAACACATTTAAGTGCTCCGCCTCTTTCTTCAATATCCTTTATAATTTCCATTATTTCTTCCTCTTTATCTTTCGTTAGCCTTTCTATAAGATAAGAACCTCCAAGAGGATCCACATATTCAGGAATTTTGCTCTCATAAGCAATAATTTGCTGTGTCCTTAAAGCAATCTTTACTGCTTCACGAGAAGGGAGTCCTATAGCCTCATCAAAAGAGTTTGTATGAAGACTTTGGGTTCCCCCAAGAACTGCTGCGAGTGCCTGTAATGTAACCCTTATTATATTATTGTGTGGCTCTTGATATGTGAGGGTTGATCCGCATGTTTGTGTATGAAATCTCATTTTCATTGAATTTTCATTTTTTGCTTTAAATCTTTCCTTCATTATTCTTGCCCATATCTTTCTCGCTGCTCTAAATTTTGCAATCTCTTCAAAGAAATTATTATGAACACCAAAGAAAAAGGATATTCTTTCACCAATTTTATCAATATCAAGTCCCCTTAATAATGCATTTTCTATGTATTCAATTGCATTAGCAAATGTGAAAGCAATTTCCTGACTCGCAGTAGCCCCTTTTTCTCTTATATGATATCCGGATATTGAAACAAAATACCATTTAGGTATATTTTTTATGCAGTATTCCCATATATCAATTGAAAGTCTTAAAGATTCCTTTGGTGGAAATATATAATTTCCCCTTGCCAGAAATTCTTTTAAAGGGTCATTTTGCACTGTTCCACTTAAAAGATTTTCACTTACTCCTTTTTTCTTAGCAACAAGTATATACATTGCAAGTATTATATTTGCTGTTGCATTTATTGTCATAGATGTTGAAACTTTATCAAGTTCTATCCCTTCAAATATTTCTTCCATATCTAAAATTGTGCTTACTGCTACTCCTACTTTCCCAACCTCACCCTTTGCAAAAGGATGGTCAGAATCCATACCAAGTTGTGTTGGCAAATCAAAAGCAACGGAAAGTCCTGTTTGTCCTTTTGAGAGTAAATACTTAAACCTTTCATTTGTCTCTTTTGCAGTTCCATATCCTGCATACTGTCTCATTGTCCATAGTTTTCCTTTATACATTGTTTCATGAATTCCCCTTGTAAAGGGAAATTTTCCGGGATTAGAAATCTCCTTTTCATAATTTATATCCTTTATATCCTCTGGTGTAAAATAATATTTTTCTTTCATTTTTTTATTTTTAAAAGTTTATCTTCTTTTTTAATGGGGCTATTCTCTTTTATATATATCTCTTCAACTTCTCCATCAAAAGGTGCGGAAATTTCTATTTGCATCTTCATTGATTCCATTATAAGAAGCGGAGTCCCTTTATTTACTTTTTCTCCTATTTTCACCTTTATTTCTGTAACTATTCCCGGCATAGGAGCATATATGAAATTATCTGTTATTTTTTCTTCAAAATGCTTTTTTTCTCCAATTTCAACTTCATATTCTTTACCGTTAAATATTATGAGGAGTTTATTTGTACCCTTTCTCAAAAATAAAAATTCAACACATTCGTTATTTATA
>JBDRZF010000215.1:0-3030 GCA_039803805.1 Caldifarciminota bacterium | reverse complement strand
AAGGGGAATAATATTTTTGTCAACTTTTTTATTATCTTTAACATCATCTGCAAATCCGATTTTAAGGAACACGAATAAAATAAACAACCACTTTAAGTTTTTTATTTTCATAGGTAGGCGCAGGTTTAGCCTGCGAATTTTTACTTTATTTTATCTCCTCCTCTATTATTTCCTTAACTTTTTCATAAGAAGGGACTCCCTGAATTTTCAATTTTCCATTTACAAGAAGGGCAGGAGTTGTAAAGGTATATTTTGCAATTTCTTTTGGATCTTTTATATGTTCTATCTTTGCTTCCAAACCAAGTTCTTCAACTGCTCTTTTTGCAAGTCTTTCAAGGGTTTGGCATTTAGGACAACCTGGTCCTAAAATTTTTATCTCCATAATAAACCTCCTTTTAAAATATAAAATTCCCTATAAACCATCCTGAAAATGTCCCAAATATAATTATTAAAATTGCATATGTTATCGCCTTTTTTAATCCAAAAATCCTTGAAATTGCTAAAAAATTTGGTAATGAAGCACCAGGTCCTGTTAAAAGAAGGGCAAGGGCTGGTCCTTTACCCATACCAAACTTCACCAGGGTATGAACAAATGGGGCTTCAGTTAATGTTGCAAAATAACTCAATGCACCAAGTAAAGGTTCAATCCATTCCCTTTTCAAAATTCCTCCTAATATACCAACTATGAAAACACCAAGAAGTAAAAGTGGAAATATTATTTTTACGAACCAGAGGGTCTCATTAAGCCATTTTAAAATTTCCTCTTTTGTCTTGAAAATGAAAGCATATAAAAATGTTATTCCTGAAAATATTAAAAATACAATAACCTTTTTAAAATAAGGACCCTTTGGAACAAGATAATTTGGAGCAAGAAGTGTAATCACTAAAAGTATCAAAAGAATAAAATCTTTCTTTTTTATTATTGAAACTTTTTCATTTTCAGTGTCTATAACAGCAAATTCTTTAACCCTTTCCTTTTCTTCCTTTATAAAAATCCATGTCATAAGTAGTCCAATTAAAAAACTCATCAAAAATGCAACAATTATCCTTGAAAGAGCCATATCGTATCCGATTATTGCACCTGTATATATTAAAGCAAGTATATTTGAAGCAGGAGCAACCCATAAAAATATAAAAGCAGGTCCTATTCCTCCGCCTCTGAAATATATACCTGCTGCAATTGGAATTACTGTGCATGAACAAACTGCAAGGAAGATTGAAGAAATTGCTGAAAGGGGGAAAGAAATTATTTTCTTAGCACTTCCCCCAAGATATTTTAAAATAACATCCTTTGAAAGAAAGGTAACAATTGCACCTGCAAGTAAAAATGCAGGGATAAGACAGGTTAGAACATGAAGTGCTATATATTCTTTCAAAGCCAGAAGACCTGAAAGTATTAGATTCCATAAAAATTTCATTTATCCTCCTTTTTGTTTCATTTTTTAAACTGAAGAATTAACTTTTTTATTTCTTCTTTTTTTAAAACTTTCCCGCTTGAAACAATCTTTTTATTTATTATAAGGGCAGGAGTAACCATAACACCATATTTTGAAAATTCTCTTATATCAGTAACATATTCTAAATTTACACTCATTCCAAGTTCTGTTAAAGCATTCTTTGTTTCCTCTAATAAAGCTTTGCATCTTGGGCATCCTGCACCAACCACTTTAATCTCCATAAAAGGACTTTCCTCATCCTCTATTTTCTCCCCGAGATACTTTCTAAATTCTTTCCATAGAGATTCTTCAAAGTCCTTTTCTACCTCTGAAGGGATATAATTCTCACTTTTAACCCTTTTTAGAATCTCCTTTTTCTTTTCTTCATCAGAAATATTCATACCCTTTACAATTTCAAAAATCTCTTTAAGCCCTTTAATTCCTACCTCAATTCCTTTAACTTTAATTTTTTCAATCATTTAACTTCTACCTTAAATTTTCTTTTAATATAATCTATAATCTCTTCAGCCAGTTTTAAAGCATTATTTGCAGCATCCATTGTATAAACCCTTGCAGGTATGCTATCAGGTAAACTATTTGGATATCTTGTAGGAACATAATAACCATCAAGGATAGCCCATTTTTTTATTTTATTTAAAAAATTTTTATCATATTTGGATGCGAGAGTACATAACCTTTCTATTGAATGGCCTATCACAATTTCTTCCCCTTTTGCATAGAGAAAACCTTTTAATGCCTTCTCACCTGCCTGCTGTGCAAGAAAACATGAGAGATAATATCCTCCTTCTTTTGCAATTCTTTTTGCCCATTTTAAATCTATGATTGCCTGTTCAAGCCATCTCTTACCTTCTTCTATTTTTTCTTTTCTCATAAAGGATTATCCCTTCCTTTAAAATTTTTTTAAAAAAATTTCTCTCTTTTAACTTTTCAATTTCAAAAGGAGTATAACACAGAATATCCGCATCAACGGGTAAATGGAGTAAAGAATAAATTTCTTTAATTCTCTCAATAAACGGTTTATCTGTTTCCATTATTATGAGTAAATCCAGATCAGTAAATAAATCCTTTCTTTTAAAATAAGAGCCAAAAACAATTATTTTTTCAACTTTACCTTTTAATCTCTCTTTAACTATTTTTAATGACTTTTTTAAAAGATTAACATACTCTTTCCTCTTTTTCTCAATACTTTCATAATTCATATTTAAATTATAATTTCCAGAAATAGCACAATTCAAACAGTATCAATTTATTAAATAAAATAATTCGGCGATTGTTTTTATGTTAAAAGGGATATTACACTCATTAAATTAAAATATACCTTATACCTGCAAATATTGATAGACTTGATTTTTTATTCATGAAATAATACAAAATTCCAATTTCAGAAGAAATTTTATTTGAGAAAATATATTTATAATCAAATACTATTAAAGGTATATTGTTTGAACGGTCATAGATTATTAAAAAATAAGGTATTTCAAAAATTTTCTCAGGAAATTTTAATTCAAAAGAGAAAATATTTTTTGAAAAAAGAGAAAAACCAGGTAAATTTAAAATCTCTCCTTTATTAGAA
>JBDRZF010000214.1:0-3046 GCA_039803805.1 Caldifarciminota bacterium | reverse complement strand
CAAACAGGGCTTTTGCTTCTTTACCATTTACTTTTATTATATAAACTCCCTTTGAAAGGGATGGATTCAAAATTATTTTACCTGAATTTGTGGTTTTATCAAAATTATAAGATTTCACCACTCTTCCTGATAAATCATAGAAGTAAACTTTTAAAGGAGAAGAATCTTTGAAAGAATAAAGAATCTTAACATCTTTTCCTGAAAGAATCTTTAAATAATCAGTAGATTTATCCTTTTCAGAAATCTTTGTTGAACTGACAATAACTTCTTCAAGACCGCTCCAGTTACCCCATCCAAATTGATTATTATATCCCCTCACACTGAAATAATATGTCCCATCAGAAAGATTTGTAAACGAATAAACTGTATCATAAATCTGGGTTGCAACAGTCTGGATTACACCCCAGTTAGCAACAGGATAAATATCATCAATGTAAAATCCTTCATTAAGTGTATTATCATCTGTCATAACTCTCCATCTGAAATATAAAGATTTACCAGCCCATGCATTCAAAGAATAAGAATATCTGACCCATGTACTTGAATTACCATTCCATCTTTCAGAAACTAAAGGATACCAATCCCTTCCGTCCTCTGATACTTCAACAATTGCAACATCATATTCGTTTTCAAGGGAATACCATATCCAGAAAGTGAGTGAATCACCTTGTTTAACAAAATAGGGATACTTTGTAACAGCCTGCGCCCTTATATTATTTGCATTCCCAGCATATAAAGAATAATTTCCTGTATGTTTTCTTGCTGTGGATAAATTAAAATTCTGTAAATTCCATAAACCTGTTCCTGATTCAAAACTTTCATTCTGGGGTTGCGGATTTTGATACTTCATGATTTCCCAATAAATAGGGTCATTTGTCTCCTTATTCTTTGGATGCCATATCAAATTAAAATTAGGACCAACTGTATCAAGTGGATGAATTTTTGGAGCAGGAACAAAACATTTCATATAGTTTCTTATAGAGTCTCCTTTTTGCATCAAAAATAATGCTCCTTTAAAATTCTGCCTCATTATATGGTCAAGTTGTGTAACAGGTTGATAAAACTGTGTTCCGATCTCATTAACAAAGGCGAGGCATGGAAAACCATTTGAGAAATGGCTCCATCCATATTCCCAATCAGTTGAACCACCAGATGTTGGATAAAGTTGGTATGCAGTTTGATAAGTATAATATCCACCTGAAAGCCTCTGTATTCTCTGGGCAATCCCCTGACCTATTGAGGTATACCATGTGCTATGAGGGGTTGGATCAGATACATGTCCCCATGCACCAAGAACAAGTTCTGAATAAGAGTGAAAATCAATTATTCCAACTGCATGCCTTTGCTTTAAAAAATCAGAATAAGCCTTTGTTTCAGGTGCTGAAAATCCTTTAAACCCACAGAATACTTCAGAAGAGGGATAATGGGTAACCTGACCACCAGCAGGTATCCACCCCCATCCACCCCTTGCATCAGTTTCGCATGTGCCATTGTAATTTCTATTTAGATCAGTTCCTATTGCATTATGGAAGGGTTGCCTGTTTTTTCTCCAGTTAAGTTGATTTGGATAATCATAAGCATATCCATCAGGATTTATAATCGGAAACACCCATATCTCTCTTGTATTAACAATCTGGGTTATTGTTGGATCGCTACCATATCCTCTTAAAAGCGTATCTGCAATAAATAAAGCAGTTTCAATAGATGCCCATTCCCTTGCATGATGACATCCTGAAAAAACAAGTTCTGTTTCATCTTCATCAATATTGACATTATCAGAAACCTTAACCCCGTATATCCATCTTCCCTGATAAGAAGGACCTATGCTCTCAACTTTTGCAAGCGAGGGATAAGATGACTGCATCTGATGTAAAATCTGTTTAATCTGGTCATAGGAATGATATTGCCCTCTAACAAGTTCTTTCATTTTTTCAAGGTCATCAACGATTATTTCAAAAGGAATATTAGCATTTCTTATTTTTGCAATATCTTCATCATAAACAATAAAATCATACCATTCATTGGGTCTTCCTGCAGCAACTTCAGGCAATTTTTTTCCAAATACTGGAGTTAAACTCTGAATAACATCATTCCATGTAGGAAGATATATTCTTATTATTTTTTCAGAGGAGAAGAGAAAGCCTGCAGTTATAAGAATAACCACCATTTTTTTTATATCCTTCATAAATCTCACCTCCTCAATTTTAAATTTAAATTATAAAGAATCATTTTAAAAAAATCAATTATTTTATTTCAAAAAATTTAAAATTTTTTTCCTTTTTACCAATTTTTAATTTTAAAATATAAATGCCCTTTGAAAACAAAAGTTCTAAGTTTATCTCTCCAATTCCTTTTAATTTATTAAAATTATAAGATTTCAAATTTCTTCCTGATATATCATAAACATAAATCCTTAAAGGAGTAAATTCATTAAAAGAATAAAGAATTTTAAAATCTTTTTGTGAAAATCTTAAATCATAAATCTCCATATTTTTCTCGCAAACTTTTGTTGAACTGACAATCACTTCTTCAAGGGGGCTCCAGTTACCCCATCCAAATTGACCACTATATCCCCTTACGCTGAAATAATATGTTCCATCAGGATAATTTGTAAAAGAATAAATTGTGTCATAAATCTGGGTTGCAACAGTCTGTATTGTTTGCCAGTTTGGAACAGGATAAATATCATCAATATAAAATCCATCATTTAAAACACTTTCATCAGTCATAACTCTCCATCTGAAATATAAAGACTTACCAGCCCATGCATTCAAAGAATAAGAATACCTAACCCAGTTATTTGAGTTACCTGTCCATCTTTCAGAAACTAAAGGAATCCAATCCCTCTTATCTTCTGAAACCTCAACAATTGCAACATCATATTCATTTTCAAGGGAATACCATACCCAGAAAATAAGTGAATCACCTTCTTTAACAAAATAAGGATATTTTGTTCTTGCTTGAGATTTAGATTGATTAACACTGTCAGATCTTAAAGAATAATTACCTGAATGTGCTCTCTTATTTGAAATTTGAAATCCCTCAA
>JBDRZF010000213.1:0-3050 GCA_039803805.1 Caldifarciminota bacterium | reverse complement strand
AGGTGGTGGAGCCATATTTCTTTATGCAAAGAAATATTTTAAAGAGTTTGGATTTAAGGAAGGCATTTTCTTTGCGTTGGTTACAATCTCAATTGCTTCTGCCTATATGGGTTATGTATTTCTCTTTGTAATTGGTTCCATTCTTACCTTTTTATCTATTCTTATCTTTGGTAAATTGTATCTTGAGTATAAGGGAGTAAGTTTAATCCTTGCCTTAATTGCTGTTTCGGCGGAATTCTATCTCATAATAAGAGCACATCATAATCCATCAATAAATGAATCTGATCCAAAAACATGGCAGGCATTCTGGGATGTCCTTTTAAGAAAACAATATCCACCTGCTGATGTATTCCCAAGGAAAGTGCCATTTTTTGAACAATTAAAACTTTTCTGGACATATTTTGCAGGAAGACCTGGTGATATAGGTATGCCTTCCCAGTATGTTCCATTAATTTTTATTTTAGGATTTATAGGTTTTGCATTGCATATTGCCTATGAAAGAAAAAGTTTTTCCCTTCTTGGAACAGCACTTATTTTAACAACCCTTGGTCTTATTTTTGTTTTGAATTTAAAATATTCTGCAACAGATCCAAGACCTTATATACCTGAAGAACTCAGGGAAGTAAGGGATAGGGACTATTTCTTCATACCGGGTTTTTTCTATTTTGGAATATATGCAGGGATTGGATTTTTTGGTGTTTTTAAACTTGCTATAGAAAATCTAAAGTTTTTTAGGAAAATCAGCGTTTATGTTGCTTTAATCTTTGCTTTACTTTTACCGTCTTGGCAGATTTCTGCCTATTATAAAATGGTTGATAGATCAAAAAATTATGCCTGCGAAGATTATGCCTATAATCTTTTAAATTGTGTAGAAGATGGTGGCATCCTTTTTACAAATGGAGATAACGATACATTCCCCTTATGGTGTGCTCAAGAGGTTCTTGGAATCAAAAAATCTGTAATTATTGCGAATTTATCCCTTTTAAACACAAACTGGTATAACAAGCAACTTAAAAGACTTGGTGTCCCTTTCTATTTTACAGAGGAGGATATGGATAAATTAACACCCTTTATAGGTCCTGATGGTGAGATTGTTCTTGTTAGAGACTTAGTTATAAGGGATATGCTGGCAGCAAATTTTGGCTATGAACTTCCAAAGGATCCAAAGGAATATGTTACACTTCCAAGGATTGGTTTAAGATTTCCCAAAATATATCTTTCTCCTGCTGAGGAGTTTGCTCAAAAGGTTATAGAAGGAAGAAAACCAAAATTGCCAATATATTTTTCAATAACCTGTGAAACAAAAGTTTATAAGGGATTTAAAAATTATTTAATTCTTGAAGGAATGGTTTATAGAGTTGTTCCCTATAAAGTAAATACAGAAACCCCTCTTGGATATGCTGTTGATATGGAAAAAACAGATTCTCTATTCTTTAAGGTTTTTAAATATAGGGGATTTACTGACGAAAATAAATTCTTCATAGATAGAACCCATCAGAGAATTCTCTCAAATTACCGTGCACCACTTACAGTTCTTGCCATTCTTTATTTTGAAAAAGATGATGTGGAAAAAGCAATAAATACAATTGAATTTGCTTTAAATTTTGAGGGCAATAAAAATTTGATGGATAAGGATGACAAAAGAATTTCTTACTTTATAAAACTTCAACTTGCTCAATTCAGTATAAAGGGGTCTTATTATGACAGGGCTATATCTATTTGCAATGAACTTTTAAAAGAAGAAAAAAATAGCATTGTTTATACTTTAATGGGAGATGCCTATATGGGGAAGGGGGAGTTAAATTTGGCAAAGAATTATTATAATCTTGCTTTAAATCTCCCTCCACCTTTTATGAGGACCTATGCCTCCCTTATTGAACTTTATTCACTTGAAAATAAAAGGGATAGTGTAAAGATTATTTTTGAAATGGCAAAAAAGAGATTTGGAGAAAATCCCAATCTTGATTCCTTAAAAATAAAATATAAAATTGATTGAAGAAATTGAAAAATTGTCCTCTCTTTTTGGTCCTTCAGGAAAAGAGGAAGAAGTTAGAGAGTATATTAAAAATTCTATAAGTCATTATAGTGATGAAATACATGAGGATATTTTAGGAAATCTTTATGTTAAAAAGGGAAAAGGAAAACCTCGCGTTCTTTTATGTTCTCATATGGATGAGGTTGGATTTATAATAAAAGAGATAGACGAAAAAGGATATCTTAAGTTTTCTCCAATAGGTGGTATAGAGCCAGAAACTGTTATTGGTAAAAGGATTATTTTTGAAAATAAAAGAAAAGGAGTGATAGGTTATAAGCCCATTCATTTACAGGATAAAGAAGAGAAGGAGAAAAAGATTTCCTTTGATGAACTTGTTATAGATGTAGGGATGGAAAAGGGAAAAGTGAAAAAGTTTTTTTATAAGGGAATGTATGCAGTTTTTGATACTTCCTTTGGTAAATTAAATAAAAAATTCTATAAAGGAAAGGCTTTTGATGATAGAATAGGCTGTGCTATTTTAATAGAAATAATAAAAAATTTTAAACCAGATTTTGAACTATTTTTCCTTTTTTCATCTCAAGAAGAAGTTGGTTTAAGAGGAGCAAAGATTGGTGCGGAAAAAATTAAACCTGATATTGGACTTGTAATTGAATGCACTGCTGCAAGTGATTTTTATAGAGAAGATAAAGAAGATTTTCCTGCCCTTTGTAAAGGTCCTGTTTTAACGACTGTGGATAAATCCTGCATAGTGGACTTTGAAATTTTAGAGATTATAAAAAATATTGCCAAAAAAGAAAACATACCATTTCAATATAAAAAACCTTTAATCGGTGGAACTGATGCAGGAAATATTCAAATTGCAGGTAAAGGGGTAAAAATTGGAATAGTTTCTGTTCCTGCAAGATACATTCATTCTCCTGTTTCAATAATAAATGAAGAAGATTTAAAAAATACATATTTTCTTTGTTTAAAATTTTTAAAGGAGATAAAAAGATGGATGAAATTTTAAAAAAATTGACATATGAATTTGGTGCTTCAGGACATGAGGAAAGGT
>JBDRZF010000212.1:0-3051 GCA_039803805.1 Caldifarciminota bacterium | reverse complement strand
TTGGATTTCTTCCTTTGCGGGGTTTTCTTTTTGTAACAGAGAAAGTTCCGAAACCAACAAGAGTTACTTTGTCTCCCTTTTTCAGTGCTTCTGTAATAGATTCAACAATAGCATCCACTGCCTGAGCTGATTCTTTCTTTGTTAATCCTGCTTTCTTTGCAACTGCATCAATAAGTTCGGCTTTGGTCATTATTTTTCACCTCCCTTCGTTTAAAGAATACTTAAAAATCAAAGGTTCATATAAAACAATAGCAGTTTTTTCTTTGAATGTCAAGAAAAGAAAAAGTGCTTGACAAAATATATGCATTGTATATATAATGAAATTAAGATAATTGATCTTTGACAAGAAGGGTAAAATAAAAAAAGAGAGCATGGCTCTCTGGAAATAAATTTATCTGGGGGTAAAGATGCATCCTTTAAATATTCCTGAATTAGCGATGCTTATGAAAAAGTTAAAAACTCATGATCCAGGGCTTGAAAAAGAAACAGATGAAAGAGTTGACAATATTCTATTTAAACTAATGATGAATTCCAGTTTTGACCCCGTTAAAAAAGCAAAAGTTTATGATATAAGCAAATATAGGAAATCAAAACAGAATAAATAAAAAAAGGGGGATTACTCCCCCTTTGTTTTTTTAATTTTTTTCTTAATTTCCTCATATAAACTTTTAAACTTATTATACTCAACTTCAACAATTCCGTAGATTACTGCAATTGTTAAATAATTTGTGCTCCAAATATTTAAATCACCATATTTTTTTAGTTCTTCCTGATAATTCAACAATATTTTTGTTGCAAACTGAGAAATACAAATGATATAACTGGTGATTCCAATTCTGGTTCTGTAAGATTTTAAACAGGGTTCTCTTTCAAGAAGAGTTACAAATTCTTCTGCAGAAAGTTCTTCTACAACACTTTCAATTCTCTGGATAATTTTTTCTTCCTTCATTGTCCCCCTCCGAAGGGTTTTATTATGAACCGTCTATGACGGCCTATTGCCAAATGAAACCCCACGGAGAGAATGGTTCCCCGGCAAAGGGAAGTTGCTCTCCGGAGGGTAAGAGCAGGTTTCTCCCTTTGCCGGGAGATGTATGATAATTTTTCGGAAATCCTACTTAATTAAAACTACTTATATATTACTTCCTGAATTTGAATCGTAATATTTCAATAAAAAACCTTCAAGGAGGTCTTATGTCCAAAAACACCGAATATGATTTTTCATTTCGGTGTCCCCGTTGCGGTGGTTTTCTTTATAAAGCTGAAAAGTATGACTGTCCCACAAGGCTTGACAAGATAAAGAACGGAAAATTTAAGGTTAATTACTTTTCAAAAATGTATGCCTGCATAAACTGTGGAAGGATATGGTATCTGGAAGGTAAAGAATTATACCTCTACCCAGATGGAACCCCTGCCAGAGAATTTGTCAAGAAAAGTAAAGTAAAGCTATAAATAGCTAAGAAAAGTTCAGGAAAGCTCATTTAGGACAGAAATTGATTATTAAAAAAATCCTGGCTGAGCTTTTTTATTATTTTCTGAGCAATTCAAAACTTTTCTTAACAATACTTAGCGTTTCTTTAATGAAAAGTAATATTTATGAGGAATGAATAACTCTTTAAAGAAGGGGGGGTAGTTATGAACAAATTTTGGCAAGAAATGTATGAGGTTTATGGGGATTTTTTTTGTAACGGCAGGATTCCTTATGATAGTTCAACTTGTCCCATTGCTGTTCGGTGTGAGGAAGTAGTTAAAGAGATTGTCAAAATAGCAGAAGAAGAAAATTTACCTATCACAAGTATATTTAAGTGGTTAGATGCATTTTTATATTTAGATACTGAAGAAGTTCTTGGAAGGCATTTTTATTTGAAACCCCTTGAAAAGAAAAAAACAATTGATGAATTAATCGTAAACAGTAATTTCCCTAAAAGAATTTTATTACTTCTTTCCAGGCATAATCTTTCCCTTGCACAAATAAGAGGAGCTGTATATGAGGCAATGCTGATGATAATGAATAAACCTCTTTATGTTCCTATTAAGGAGTAAAGTTATGAGCAAAGTTATATTTCGTTTTTCTTTTGATAAAATCCATCATGCCGACGTAATAAAAATACTTGAGAGTGTTCCTAAAAGCATGAGAACGATATTTGTAGTTGATGCTATACGTTACAGTATGTCTCAGATTATGCAGATTCCTGTTAAAAAATTAGAGAATTTAGATAAAAAGGAAAATAAGAAAATTTCCCCTGTAGATAAACAAGAAGAGTTAAGCATTTCAGTAAAACATAATGAGTTCACTGAAGATAAAGGTAAGACTGAAAAGCAACCTTTAGGAAGTCTATCCATATCTCTAAAGAATGTATTTGGTTCAGCAAATAATCTGTTAAAAGGAGAATAAAATGAATTTCAACAAACCTCATTTCTACATTGCATCAAATCCAGAAAAGGTAATAGAAGAAATTAAAAAGCAAGATTGTATATTAAATGAAGTTATAAAACCCTTTCCTGATATAGACTTTTTAAAACAGTTTGCTATATCTCACTATTGGTCAGACAGTGAATCAGTAAATGTTTTTAGAGTCACGGGAACTGCACATCCTGATTATAATCGTGGCATAACATGGATAGACATGTTAAAAGTTGGCAAGAGAATGCACTTAAATCTTTCTCTGCTTGCAGAAAATCCTGATTATTATTTTGAAAACAAGAAAAAAGAGCCTGAGATGCATTATACGAAAATTAATGATGAAATTTACATATCTGGAGAGGGGAATCATAGAACCGCCATAGCAAAGGTTCTTTTTTATTTTACAGGGGATACTCTTTTGCATGGTATAAAGTATGATGAGTTTGAAATTGATTTCAACTTACTTGAAACATACGGGAAAATCAAAGAAATTCTTTTTCAAAAGTATCCACATATAGAAATTCAGATTTTAAGGAAATCTTACAAGCGTGATGATACTGCAAAATGGAAGAAGGATTATTATCAAATTTCATTTTTGTTTATAAATCATAAAAAAGATAAAAGTTTTGAGTTTAATTCAAATGAAGCTC
>JBDRZF010000211.1:0-3063 GCA_039803805.1 Caldifarciminota bacterium | reverse complement strand
CTGGGGGTGTATTTAAAAGTACTTTGTATACATTCAAAATTCCCCATCCATGGTTATTATTTGGATATGGTCCATATTGGGATGGTCTATCAGCATAATCTAAAATTATATTATAAACAGTTGTGAAATCAATCTGCTGGTTTTTCTGGAAGAATATGGCAATTGCACCTGCTACATGAGGAGTTGCCATTGATGTTCCCGAATATACAGCATAACCTCCACCTGGGACAGAAGATCTCACATTTTTACCAGGCGCTGAAATATTTGGTTTTATTAAATTCCAGTCAGGTCTTGGCCAGTACTGCTGATTATTCCATGGTGATTGATTTGGAGCAGGTCCCCTTGATGAGAAAGAAGCAATACTATCTCCTTGTGCAGTTGCACCAACTCCTATAACGATTGGGAAATTACCGGGTGTTCCTGCAGTTCCTGGATTGGGACCCGAATTTCCATTTGCAAATACTGGAATCACTCCGATATTTCTCCAGTTCATACAATCCTGCCAGAATTCAGTAGAAAGTGTATTAGTTGAGCCCCATGAGTTTGAACAGGCAATAATATTTATGCTACTTTTCCACTCTGCAATTTTTGCAAAAGAATTATGTATCCATGAAGCGTATCCTGAGCCGCTTGAATTAAAACATTTACAAGTTACAAATTTTGCACCAGGGGCAACTCCTATATCATTTGTAAACGGTCCGTTCCCATCACCTCCAAGAATTGTTCCCATTGTATGTGTTCCATGTCCATTGTCATCATAAGGATTTGGCTGTCCATTTACAGCATCATACCAGTAAGGAGAGATCCATTTACCCTGTAATGCTGGATGATTTACATCAACACCTGTATCCATATGCCCTATTATTGCACCTTCCCCTGTATATCCTATATTCCAGCAGGAATCTGCTCTTACCCTTAAAACATTCCATTCTATTGCATTGGGTTCAACTTCTTCACCTGGAATTGCTTCCTCTATTTTTATTATGAAGTCCTCAATTATGTACTCCACATCTTCTCTTTTTGCAAGTTCTTCTATTACATCCTTTGTTGCCTTTACATAGAACCCATTAAAAATCCAGTAAGGTTTTAAATCAGAAATTTTGTTAGAGAAATTTGTTTTAAGATAATTAATAATATCCCTTTGGGATTCCTCTGAAAATCTTTTTAAGGATTCAACATATTCTTTTGGAGATAACGATTTCATACTTTCATAATCAGGTTTTTCCACAAGATGAACAAGCACTGCTATTTTTTCTTCTGGTGACGTGTTCATCATGATTTCCTTCAGGGAGGGCATTATTTTATCCTCCCCAGTATTCACCATCCCTATTATTATTACACTCCACAGAAGATTCATATCACATCACCCCCTTATAATATTTTGATTTTTTATTATATAGTTTTTATTTTTAAAAGTCAAGTCCCTTATAAAGTAGATAAAGAACTTGTCCAACTTGACAGAAGATTTAAAAAAGTTTATAATAAAGATTTGAATATAAGATTAAGGGGGGTATATAAAATGAATATGACATATGGGGTATTTTTAAGTATAGTGATAAATATTGGGATGGATAAAATAGTGCCTTCCCTAAAGGAAATCATGCAGAATACGGGTCCGGATGAAAAAGTAGCAATACTTGTTCATATGGCTGAAAAACCTGATTTTGAGAAAATAAAAAATCTCCCACCAAAAGAATATGTGGAATACATTAAAAATTTTGCAGAGAACTCACAAAGGGATATAATCAATTACCTAAAAACTAATTTCTCAAATAAAATAGAAGGATTAAATCCTTACTGGATATTCAATGGATTCTATGTAAAGGCAACTAAAGATGTAATAGAAGAACTTGCAAAAAGAGAGGACGTTGAATACATAATTGAAGATTTTGTAATCCAACTTGAAGAAGTTAAACCTGCTGATCCGACAATCCTTACACCAACATGGAACGTAACAAAAGTAAAAGCAGATTCCTGCTGGAATGCAGGTTATACAGGAGCAGGAGTAATAATTGGACATATGGATACAGGTGTCGATATAAACCATCCAGCATTACAGGGTAAATGGCTTTCACCTTACTGGTATGACCCCATAAATGGACAACCCAATCCTTATGATGATAATGGACATGGAACCCATACAATGGGAACAATTCTTGGAGGCGATGGAAATGGACCATTTGCAAATGATATAGGTGTTGCTCCTGGTGCAAAATTTGTAGCATGCAAGATATGTAATTCAGGCGGTTCATGTCCTTCTTCAGCAATTCATGCAGGATTCCAGCAGATTGCTACATGGAGATCACAGGGAGTTCTAATTGTGGCTGCGTCAAACTCATGGGGTTCAACTGCTACAACCTCTACTGAATTCTGGCAGGATTGCATAAACTGGAGAAATGTTGGTATTTTCCCTGTATTTTCAATTGGAAATAGCGGACCTTCTCCAAACACCGCAGGAACACCTGGTAATTTCCCAATTGTTATAGGTGTTGGTGCAACTGATGCAAATGATAATATTGCTTCATTCTCTTCAAGAGGACCTGCTCCAAACCAGGCACCATGGAATCAAACTCAATACTGGATGAGACCTGATTGGAACAGGACAAAACCTGATATATCTGCTCCTGGATCAAATGTTTATTCTTCCTTACCTGGTGGCTCTTACGGAAATATGAGTGGAACATCAATGGCATGTCCACATGTAACAGGTGCAATTGCAATAATCAATCAGAAAAATTCTGCCCTTGATGTCCCAACAATTTATAATTTACTCCTTGACTGGGCTGACAAACCTTCTCAGGGAGCACCTTATCCTAATAATAATTATGGATGGGGAAGATTAAATATATATCAAGCACTTTTACATACACCTACTCCAACTATGCCAAATGTTTATCTTGAATCTTATACACTGCAGGATGCAGGTGGAAATGGTTATTGGGATCCAGGAGAAACTGCATATATAAGAGTAACATTAAGAAATACAGGTGCAAATGCAACAAATGTTAATGGAACTCTAAGAACAACATCCCCATATGTAACAATTCAGGATTCAACATCAAG
>JBDRZF010000210.1:0-3078 GCA_039803805.1 Caldifarciminota bacterium | reverse complement strand
TATCAAAATTTTCTATGTTATCAAAGATATAGGCTCTCATCTCCCCTGTCTTATCTGAAATATAAAGTTCATAAAAATACCCACCTTCTCTTTTTTCTTTCTTTCTTATTTTTCTTAAAACAAAAATATCCTCAAAAATTCCTTTTTCAAGTTCTTTAACAAAAATTTTTTTCATTAAGATTATAAATAATAAAGTATAAATTTAAAATTGTCAATTTAAAAATATTTTATTTCAAACCTCTTAAATTCTCCCTTTGCCTCTTCCCATATTTCTTCAATATTATCAACTCTCGCACCGGGTGGTCCTTTCCATAAATCTTTTATCCATTCTTTTAAAAGTTCTTCATCACCTTCCCCAACTGCTTCAACCCTTCCATCAGAAAGGTTTTTAACCCATCCTTTTATTCCATAAATTTCAGCCCTTTCCTTTGTAAAAGCCCTAAAAAATACTCCCTGAACCCTTCCAGAAATATAAAGATGGACTCTTTTCATTTTAATATATTTTAATGTAATAATTCTTTGAAATTCAATTATAATTTCCTTTATAATAAAATTTTTAATAAGGAGGGAATATGGAAGTACTTCAAGAAGGGAAGGGGGAACTTTTCCAGAAACCGGATATAGAAGAATTTAGAAAATTCATAAGAGAAAAGAAAAATAGAGGTCTTTATCCGAAATTAATGAGTGAAAAGGAAGCAGTTGAAAAGTTCATAAAAGATGGGGATTACATAGGTTTTGAACTTTATGGAACTGTAAGAGCACCTATGAGTATAGTGAGGGAAATAGTAAGGCAGGGGAAAAAAAACTTGAGGCTGGCAGGACAAGGTCTTATGGAGATAGATTTTCTCCTTGCAGCAGATCTTGTGGATGCTCTTGATATAACCTATGTAGGATATGAAGTTCTTGGACTCTCACCCATACTAAGAAGGGCATGCGAAAGTGGAAGAGTAAGAGTAAGTGAATGGTCAAATGCTGCTCTTTCATGGAGATTTAAAGCAGCTGCAATGGGCGTGCCTTTTATTCCTACAAGGAGTATGCTTGGAAGTGATACATTTAATTATTCATCTGCAAAAATAGTTAAATGTCCTTTTACAGGGATGAAGGTATGTCTTTTACCTGCATTGATTCTTGACGTTGGTATAATACATGTCCATAAAGCGGATATTTATGGAAACTGTATAATTGAAGGAATCTCAGGATTTGCTTATGAAATGGCAAGGGCTTCAAAAAGGCTAATAATTTCAACAGAAGAAATTATAAATACTGATGAAATAAGAAAATATCCTGAAAGGGTAGGCATTCCCTATTTTTTAGTTGACGCAGTTGTTTACGCACCCTTTGGTTCACATCCAGGGGAGATGGTTTATCTTTATGAAAGAGATGAAGAGCACTTAAGATATATGCTAAAAAAATTTGAGACACCTGAAGGAACAAAAGAATATCTTGAAGAATGGATATACTCCTGCAAAAATCATGAAGAATATCTTGAAAAAGTTGGAACAAAAAAATTGCTTAAATTAATAGAGGAAAAAGTGAGGAGGTAAAATGGAATATACAAAAACAGAACTCATGATATGTGTTGCTTCACGACTTATGGAAGATTATTCAACATGTTTTATAGGAACAGGAATACCAATGCTTGCTGCCTCTTTGGCTCAAAAAACTCATGCACCCAATTTAATACCCATTTTTGAATTTGGTGGAATAGGAGCAATTTTAGAAAAATTACCAAGAGCAGTTGGTGAAGGTAGAACATTTTATAAAGCATTATGTGCAACAGGAATATGCGATATAATGGAAACAGCACAGAGGGGATTTATTGATTATGGTTTTTTAGGGGGAGCACAGATTGACCCATACGGAAATTTAAACACAACAGTAATTGGGGAACATAAAAAACCAAAAGTAAGGCTTCCTGGAAGTGGCGGGGGAAATGATGTTGGTTCTCTATGCTGGAAAACAATAATAATAATGAAGCATGAGAAAAAAAGATTTGTAGAAAAAGTTGATTTTATCACGACACCCGGATATTTAACAGGACCTGGTGCAAGAGAAGAGGCAGGACTTCCAGAAGGGACAGGTCCATATAGAGTTGTTACTGATCTTGCTGTTCTTGACTTTGATGAAAAAACTAAAAGAATGAGGCTCCTTTCGGTTCATCCAGGTGTAAAAATTGATGATGTAATTGAAAATACAGGATTTGAATTGATTATTCCAGATAAAGTTTTGGAAACAGAGCCTCCTACACAAGAGGAATTAAGAGTTTTGAGAGAAGAAGTTGATAAAGAGGGATATTATATAAAATGAAAATAATAACAGATGAAAGCACAATAATTCCTGAAGAATTTTTAAATTCTGTTGAGATTATTCCTTTAAAATTAACATATGGAAAAAGAGATTATACAGGTTCAAATCATGACGAGATTTTAAAAGGAATTGAAGAAGGAAAATATTTTAAAACGGGCTTGCCTTCACCAGGAGAGATTCTTAAAGTTTATAAAAAGTATAAGGATGAAAAAATAATATCTGTTCATGTTTCATCTAAAATATCAGGTATTATAAACTCTGCTTTAATTGCTGCAAAAGAAGCAAAAAAAGAAGGAATTGATGTTCATGTTGTTGATTCAAAAAGCGCAGGACCTGGATGTGGAATGGGAATAATAAAAGGAATAAAGTATTATGAAGAAAAAAAGAAAGAAGATGTAAAAGAAATTATTAAAATAATTGAGGAAACAGCCAAAAAAAGTTATGCCCTTATGGCAGTTCCTGAAAGCCATAGACTTATAAAAGTAAGACCAATTGAGGGTTTAAAAAAATTTTTCAAAAATCCTGATTATTTTATAAAATTTTTGAGATCAAAAGGAGGGTTTCCTATAATTTCTCTTGCTGAAGAAAAACTAAAAATTCTTGAATTTGCAACTGAAAAAGGAAAGGCAATAGAATATATGATTAATTTCTTAAAAGAAAAAGTGAAAAAGGAAAGTATAAGTGTTTTATATTTTTATTCAACTGAAAAAATGTTTATTTATGACCTTGAAGAAAAAATAGATAAGGAATTTGATGTAAAGAATAAATGGA
>JBDRZF010000209.1:0-3095 GCA_039803805.1 Caldifarciminota bacterium | reverse complement strand
GGCCACATTGAATTACCAGTGATAAAACTCAATCTCTCCTCATCTGTCCATGTATTCCCATAATCATAACTTGCCCTCCAGTAAATCTCAAAATCGCTCTGACCAGGATTGTGCCTCTCATCTGTATAAACTATAACCACAATAGAATCCCTTGCATAAATATCATTCTCAAAACTTCTACATAAATTTGAAAGGATTTGCCTATCTGAAAAATTGTTTCCATTATCATTACTCTTCCTTAAATTAACATTAAACCAGGCACCAAAAGAACAATACATACCTTCCATCCATAAAATATAAACATTTGAATCAGAAACAGCTAAAGAAGGTAAAACCGAAGACCAGTTATCTAAAGGTGAAATTAAAAAAGGACCTTCCCATGTATTACCTAAATCAGGGGAACGTCGATAATAAACCTCAGTTTTCGTGTCCACTTGTTCAAAAATAATATGTAAAAAATTTTTATTTAGTCCCAATCGAGGCTTCCCATAATACACACTATCAATTATCTCGGTAACCCAAGTATCTCCACCATTAAAACTTCTTAAAAAATAAAATTTGTTATTAAAACCTGGAGCAGGTGAAATTACAAATATTGTATCTTTTATACAAACAATTTTAGGCAAACCAGCGGGTTTTATGAGTTTCTTCGGTACTTCCCAATTATTTCCGCCATCGAGACTTCTTATATACATTACAGAATCTCCATATCCACATTGATAAACAACATGTACTTTCTTTCCCCAGCATGTTATCCAGGGCAAGACTGCATCATCAGGGTCATTAATTGTTAAATTAATTGGTCCTTCCCATGTTTCTCCTTTATCTGTTGAACGCATGTAAATTATATCATACTCAGAAGGAGTGCCACCGGATTTATAAAAAACAACATGAATAGTATCTTTCCATACAGCAGCCCTTGGATGCATCGGAAATATTGAATCAGGATTTATTCTTTTTTCAGGTCCCCAAATTATCTGTGAATAAAGTGTTGAAATTAATAAATTTAAAATCATTATCTTTTTCATATTTTTATTATAAAATATTATAAAATAAAGTTTATTCATTTTCAATAATAGTTGAGAAAATTGGGTAAGGGATAAAACTTCTTTCCCTGAAAATGCATTCATATATTGGTTCTGATTTCTTTGTGAATAGGAAATAAATTTTATAATCTATATTTGTTTTTTTGATGTCTATATTTGGATAATTTGTAAATTCTTCACTTTGATAAACTATTTCAACAGGTCCCCATCCAGTAGATGGTGTATAAACCCTATAGGCGATTTCATAAGAATTACTATTTAAAGGTCTCTGTATCCAGCAAACAACAAGGAGAGCACCACATCTTTTTATCTGTGGATAATCTGCGATTCTATCATCAGGGCTTAACTTTATAGCATATGGGCTCCATAACACTTCACCATTTATATTTATCAGATTTTTCCTTTCAGATAAAAATATTTTATTGTCCTTAACATAAACAACACATGGTATACCTTCTGGCATAACTTCTAAAACATGATATGTTAAAGGGGTTTCACCTGGAGGTATAACATTCTCCTCATTTGACCATTCATTACCTTTCAGTATTTAAATTTAATTCCTTTTGAAAGGCTTAAATATGCAATCGCAGGATTGCCATTGCCTAATAAGGTTAATGATTGCCACCATAGGTCACAGCCCCAATAGGGGTCAGGTAAAAAATTAATTTCAGGATTTAAAACCCTTGTATCAAAATAACCAACTTTTAATACCCTATGAAATGCAATTATCACAGAGAAGAAACCAATTCCATCATTCCTTATTTTAAAAGAAGGATAATGAACTGTTGGATTATTTTGTCCTGGTGGAATAATTGTCCATGGTTCTTCTGGCCATTGATTATTTTCTAAAATTCTTCCAATTCCATAAAGGCCATGATTACCATATTCATCTTTTTTACTGAAAATAACATAAGGGTCTCCATCAGGGTTGATATCAATAGTTGGTGCATAGCCTTCTGCTATTTCAAGTTTTTCCTTCCATGTATTCCCTTCATTAGAAGATGAGGTTATGAATATTCCTCCATTATCGCTATAATCTTCACCACCTGATTTATAAACAGCCCATAGAGTATTTTCAAATCTTGAATATGCTATTTTCCTTGCGTTATTATAAGAGGTTGCAAATTCTGAAGAGGTTGTGAGCTGATCACGCTCCCATGTTGTCTGAGTGGAATATAAATTTTCTCCAGAAATAAAAAATATTTTATCAGGATAGTCTTTATCGATCTCCATATCTACCACTCGGATCTCATCAGGTATTAAATTAAAAGTTATGTCTTTCCAACTTCTTCCCCCATCCGGGGAAAAATAAATTTTACCTTGCGCCACCACATTATTAAGTGCAGCAAGATAAAGCAGTGAGGGATCTTCAGGATCGTTAATCATCTCAACAATTTCTGGAAAATTCTCAAGATCAAGTCCATTACTTGTATGTTCCCATGTAGTGCCACCATTTTTTGTTTTAAATACACCGTAATCTGTACCCGCGTATATTACATTGATTTGTAAAGGATCAAGGCAGAGTGAATGAACCGCTCTATCATTGAGTCCTATCCTTTCCCAGCTTTGTCCTTCATCCAAAGATTTTATCACCCCAAATCCGCCATTCCTTCCACATCCTAAATAAATTGTAGAATAATTAAAAGGGTCAATACAAATCTCATAAACTATGGGTTGTATCCCTTCAAATTCTATGTAATATGGTGTCCATGTGTATCCTCCATCTGTGCTTTTATAAAATTGTGGGGGTTCAGGTTTTACCCAGTAAACTTTTTGAGGCTCTGCAGGGTTTATTTCAAATTTTGAAAGAATTGTAGCAGATAGGACAGAAAGTACTTCATTCCATGTTATTCCTGCATCCTCGGTCCATACTATTGGTTGAGCCATATCCATTATCCTTTCATAGACTCCAAAAACCTTATCGGAATTAATAGGGTCTATTTTAAGAGCTCTGCCACCGCCTCCTGTTGGAAAATGCCCGATGAGTTTCCATTCATTTCCCATATCCGTACTCAAAAGGAAAATTCTGCCCGGAGTCGCTGTTATATT
>JBDRZF010000208.1:0-3101 GCA_039803805.1 Caldifarciminota bacterium | reverse complement strand
CTTCTTTTAATGAAGCAATATAATAAATCAAGGTGCCTGCAAAACATCCTGCAAACTTCAAACTATCTTCACTTATCTTATCTTCACTATCAAAGGATGTATGATAGAATTTATCAGGCCATTGCCCGAGCATTATTGCGGGAATCCCAATCGTTGGATCAATCAAAATATAGTGATCAGAACCACCTGAATATTCTGTTACCTTTCTTTTTAGATGAGGAATATAATCGCTTTCATAGAAGGTTTTATATCCATCCTGAAGATATTCAAAAATCAATTCACCTAAATAAGAAATATAACTTCTTATCAAATATGGCTCTTTTATAAGACAAAAACTGCTTTTACATTTTTCTTGGTCTTCTCCAACCATATCAAGATTTATACATCCTTTTACTTTATAAATTTCCTTTTCTTTTGATTTTAAATAAGCATATGTTCCTGTCATTTCTGGTAATAAAAGAAATCTTATCCCTCTTAATGGTTTTTCAAGAATTTTATTATTAAATAAATTTTTAAAGGAAATTGCAAGTTCAAGAATAGCACCAGCACCTGATGCATTATCATTTACAAAAGGGGAGGGATGGCATAAATGGGCAATCCCCCATATTTCTTCATCTATTTTACCAGGAAAAAATATATCAAGAACTTCAATATATCCGTCTTTAAATTCGCTTTCAATATGAGCAAAAACTTTTACCTCTTTATTCTTCATAATAATCTTTTTTAATTCATCACCTTTTCTTGGAGAAATTATAAATCCAAAAAATTTATTACCTTTTTCTGGCCAGAAGGAAACATATTGCAGTGCATCCATTAAATCCTCTTTTTTCCTTACACCTTCTATTTCATTCATTCCATAAAATATAACCCCTTTAACTTTGTTTTCTTTTAAAAATTCTTCTTTTAAAAATTCACTATTTGAAATTAAAATAACCTTATTTTTTAAATCCTTTTTACCTCCCTCATAATCAACAAGATCAAAAATCCCTTTAACACTTCCCGACCTTGGAATAACACTTAACTTTATTTCATCAAAATCTGCAATCTTCTTTTTAAAAGGTTTTTCAAGATAAAGAGCACCCCTTTTACAACTCCATTCTTTAAAGGATTCCATTGTAAAATATTTTGCTTTTCCATCGGACGGGAATTTATGGATATAAGATTTAATTCCTTTTTCTTTAAGTAAATTCTTAGAGTAATAAACTGCTTCAGAAAACCATGGAGATACCTGAATTCTATGAAATTTTGAAATATTTATTGCAATCTCTTTTGCCCTTTTCCCTGAATATTCTTCTTTTATCTTTTCATAAATCTTTATTATTTTTTCTTTCACAATATTAAAATATTAAGCAAATTTAAATTTAAAAGTCAAATTCTTTATAATATAAAATATGAAAGCCTTTGAATGTAAAGGATGCAGTGTTATTATCTTTATAAGTAAAAATGAAAAAGAACCGCTCTGGTGTCCATTATGCCGGCTTAGTATGGCTCATGTTGAAATTGAGCCAGAAGGAGAATTGGAAAAATATACTTGTCCTGAATGTAATTATAAATTTTCAATAAAGAAAGAAATAATCCCTTATAAATGTCCAAATTGTAATTACACCTTTGTAAAAACAGAAGGAAAGATACAGGAAGAAAGACTTTAAATTGAAATATTTATATCTTTTTCTTTCAGCATTTTTATGGTCAACTTCCTTCCCAGTTGTAAAATGGGGGCTTTCATATATAGAGCCCTTTCAATTTGTATTCTTTAGATTCTTACTTGCTTTCTTTTTCTTTTTACCTTTTTTAAAATTTAATATTAAAAAAATATTAAGAAGGGATTTGCTAATCACAGGTCTATTGTCTGCAACAGGTTATTTATTTCAGTTTACAGGTCAAAAATATACCCTTTCAGGAAGAGCCAGTTTATTTATAAATACCTATATTCTATGGATACCAATAATCATTTATTTCTTTGAGAAAAGAAGTTTAAATAAAAATGAAATAATCTCGCTTATTTTTTCTTTAATCGGTCTTTTCCTTTTATTTTATAAAGATATTGGTAAATTTGAAATAACTTATTTAAAGGGTGATATTCTTACCCTGTTTTCTTCTTTTTCATGGGCTTTTTATATAATACTTGCAAAGAAAATTTTAAAAGAGACTCCTCCATTTGAATTCACTGCAATCATTATTTTTTTGACTTTAATTTTCCTTTTTCCATTTTCATTAATAAACTTTAAGTTTCCTGAAAACTTACAAGGATACTATGCAATATTTCATCTTGCCTTTTTCTGCACATTTTTAGCATATTTTCTATATCATATTGGCCTTTCTAAAACTTCAGAATTTACCTCTTCACTTTTTCTATTACTTGAAGTTTTATTTGCAATAATTCTTTCATTTATTTTTTTAAAAGAAAAATTTACATTAATTCAAATTATTGGTTCTCTTTTTATCCTTTCATCTATACTTTTTGGAACAAAATAAAATTGAAAAAACAAAATTTCTTTCTTTATAATTTATTAATCATGATGGAGAGGTGCCCGAGCCTGGTTTAAGGGGCACGACTGGAAATCGTGCGTCCCCCCTAAAGGGGGACCGTGGGTTCAAATCCCACCCTCTCCGTTATTTCCTTATAGAATTTAAAAAATCAAGAAGTTCTTTATAGGATAAAGTATTTATAACATCTTCTTTTTCAAGCCAGCCTCTTCTTGCCATACCAATACCAAGTTTCATCATCCATAATTGTCCCAGATGGTGTGCATCTGTCCCTATTAAAAATTTAACACCCTTTTCTTTCGCCTTTCTTAAATAAATATCATATAAATCAAGCCTTTCGTAATATGCATTTATTTCTAAAAGTTTATTTTTTTCTTTTGCTTTCTCAATCACTTTTTCAATATCAACAGGATAACCTTCTCTCTGCCCTAAAAGTCTTCCGGTTGGATGGGATAATCCATGAACATAGGGATTGTCAAGTGCCTTTAATATTCTATCAGTATTATCTTTTTTAAATCCTGTATGAACTGAAATTAAAACAAGATCTATTTTCTTTAATATTTCATCAGGATAATCTAATGAACCATCAGGTAAAATATCAACTTCTGCACCCA
>JBDRZF010000207.1:0-3104 GCA_039803805.1 Caldifarciminota bacterium | reverse complement strand
CATTGTAGATATGTCCATTATGAACCATACAAATAGATGGATTTTCAAAAAAAAGTGGTTGTGCTTCTTCTTTTGATTTTGTGGTAGGATACCTTGTTTGTCCAATGAATAAATTTCCTTTTATTTTTTTAATATTCTCTTTATTTAAAACATTGTCAACACTTCCAAGCCCTTTAATTATTTCTCCCTTTTCAAAATCTGAAAAATAAACTCCGCAGGCATCCTGTCCCCTATGCTGTAACATTTCAAGACCTATATAAGCAATTTCACCAAGATTTTCATTTTTATATTTTGTGATAAACCCTATTATTCCGCACATATTTTAATTATAAACTAAAAAAACTTTATAATAAAAATCAAAAAAGAAGGAGGCTGAATTGAAGACTTTAAGATGGAGGATATTTATAACCGTTGGAATATTTATAATTGCTATTCTTTTTCTTATTCCTACAATCCAGTATTATACATTGAGTCCACAGAAAATGCAAAGGATGCCTAAAGAAAAGTTGAATTCTTTAAGAAAAAGGGCTCTACATCTTGGTCTTGATTTAATGGGTGGGATGCATCTTTTACTTGAAGTAAAACATGATGGTCTTGATAAAGAAAAGATAAAAGATGCAAGAGACAGGGTTATTGAAATAGTAAGAAATAGAATAGACGCATGGGGTGTATTTGAGCCCTCAATTCAGGGAATCGGGGATGCAAGGGTTTTGATTCAACTTCCAGGTGTTATGGAAAGGGAAAGGGCAAGGGAACTTATAGGTAAGACTGCTCAATTAACCTTCCATTTGGTTGCAGAACCTGAAGATATTCAGAATGTTTTTAATAGCATTGAAAAAAATTTGCAAAAAGAGTTAAATGACACAGCCATTTCACCTTTTTTGTCTCTTTTAAGATATGATAGGGGAGATATAGTTGTAAGAGAAGAAAATTTTGATAGTATTCAAAAATTAATTGATAAATCAAAGTTTTTTATTCCAGAAAAATATATAATTTTATGGGGAAGAATAGAAGAAAGGGGGGGAATAAAGATAAGACCAATTTATCTTTTGAAAAAAAATCCTGAATTAACAGGAGAATATATTGCAGATGCAAGGCATACTATATATCAAGGAGGAGACCCTTCTTTACAGGGTCGACCAATAGTTGAACTTTCCTTTGATAAAAAAGGAACAATAATATTTTCAAGGGTTACAGAACAAAATGTTGGAAAAAGACTTGCAATTGTTCTTGATAATGTCGTTCAATCAGCGCCAGTTATAAGAGAAAGAATACCCGGTGGAAATGCAATGATTTCAGGAATGGAATCAATGGAGGAAGCAAAGGAACTTGCTATAGTTTTAAGAAGTGGTGCCTTACCTGCTCCTGTTGAAATTGTTGAGGAAAGGAGTGTTGGACCCCTTTTGGGTTCTGATTCAATAAAAAATGGAATAAGATCTGCAATTGTGGGGGGTATACTTGTTATGGTCTTTATGGGCATTTATTATTTAATAGGGGGGCTTATTGCAAATTTTGCTTTAATTTTAAATTTGATATTTGTTCTTGCTCTCCTTGCCATTTTCAGAGGAACTTTAACTCTTCCCGGAATTGCAGGGATAGTTCTTGTAATTGGTATGGCTGTTGATGCAAATGTAATAATATTTGAAAGATTAAGAGAAGAAATCGGCTCTGGTAAGTCTTTAAAATCAGCAGTTGATACAGGTTATGGAAGAGCATTTATCACAATCCTTGATGCTAATTTAACCACCATAATAGCAGCCCTTGTTTTACTATGGTTTGGAACAGGACCTATAAGAGGATTTGGATTGACCCTTTCTCTTGGCATAATTTGCTCATTCTTTACAGCAGTATTTATCACAAAAATATTTTTTGATTATATGGTAAATGTAAAAAAAGTTAAAAAAATATATTTATAAAGGAGCAAAAATGAGGTTTTTTAAAACTACTAATATAGATTTTTTAGGGAAAAGATTTTTTACATATATAATCTCTTCCTTTCTTGTTCTTTCAAGTATTTTCCTTATTCTTATAAAAGGACTGAAATACGGTATTGACTTTACAGGTGGAACAATTGTTCAATTAAAATTTCAAAAGATAATTGCTCCTGAAAAAATTAGAAATGAAGTAATAAAAATAGGTATAAAGAGTGTTGAAATACAAAAATATGGTTCTGAAAAGGAATATTTGATAAAATATTCTGAAAAGGTGGATCCTGATAGTGTTATTAAAGTTTTTAAAAAGAATTTAGATTATAATGTTATTCTTGAAAGAACAGAAAATGTTGGTCCAAGGATTGGTAAAGAACTCCAATATAAGGCTTTAGAAGCAGTTTTTATTGGAATGGTTTTAATGCTTGTTTATATTGCCTTAAGATTTAACCTTAAGTTTGGAATTGCAGCAGTTATTGCACTTTTTCATGATGTTATTATTACACTTGGTATGATGGTTTTACTTGGAAGGGAAATAACGATACCATTGATTGCTGCCTTTTTAACAATAGTTGGTTATTCAATAAATGATTCAATAATTGTTTCAGATAGGATAAGAGAAAATTTGAAAAAGATAAAAGGTAGTTTTTTTGAAATCGCCAATAAAAGCATAAATCAAACATTGTCAAGAACAATTATAACATCAGGAACTACTTTATTTGTTGTTATTTCTCTTCTTTTACTTGGTGGTCCTGTTTTAAGGGATTTTTCTTTAGCCCTTTTTATAGGAATTATTGTTGGAACTTACTCTTCAATTTTTATTGTTGCAGCACTTGTTTGTGATTGGGAAAGGAAAAAGAAAAGGGGATAATGTTTGATTTTATAGTTTTTGATCCTGATAAAACTATAAAAAAAGCGGAAGAGTTAAAAAATGCAGGTAGACCTGATAAGGCTTTAAGTTTAATTTTAAGATCTTTAAGATCTCATCCAGAAAATCCCTTTTTAAATTTAAAAGCCTTTGAATATTCTATTTATGCAGGAAGAGAAAGGGACAGTTTTGTGTATTTCCAGAAGGCTATAAAAAATAGGGAGACCAAAAACGAAGCAGAAAGAATTCTTGTTGAGAATCTTTCAAGAGTGGGTTTAGAAAAACATAGAGAGCATTATTTTGAAATA
>JBDRZF010000206.1:0-3115 GCA_039803805.1 Caldifarciminota bacterium | reverse complement strand
GGGAAGTACATGTTAAAAAAAATATGAATAAGATTGAAATTTTTTTCACAATATATTATAATAAAGCATAATATTTTAAGAATTCAAGGCTAAAATGGAAGTTTTAAGGGCTGAAATCTCTTATATAAGTGTGGTAGAAATGCTTCACTTTTTGAGCATAAATAAAAAAACAGGTAAAATAAAAATAAAGTCAAAGTATGAAGGGGAAATATATGTAGAGGATGGTAGATTTACTCACGCAACTTTTAATAATTTAGAGGGAATTGATGCTCTTTTTGAACTCTCCCTTTTAAAAGAGGGAACTTTAACATTTGAACCAAATGTTTTACCACCTAAAAAAACGATGGGAGGCGAACCCGTAAAACTTTTTGAAGAGTTTGACAGAAGGTCAAGGGAAATAAGAGAGATGGAGAATAAACTTCCGCCCCTTGATGCAGTTCTTTTAAAATCTGAAAATGCAACTTTTGAAAAACTCAAACTCAGAAAAAATGATTGGAAAATCTTGAGTCTCATAGATGGTAAGAAAAAATTGAGAGATGTGATTTTTGAATCACAAATAGGGCTTTTCGAAGCATATAAATCAGTGGCTTTTTTAATTGAAAAAGGATTAATTTTTGACCCTGAAGAAGAAAAAAGGAGAATAAAAAAACTAATCCAAATTTTTAATGAATTCATGAATGAATACTCAAAAGATTCAACGGAACTTAAAAAATCTTGCTCAAGTTTTATAAAAACAGTTTTAAAAACTACTGGTTTTAAAGAAATAGAAGAGAACATAGATTTTGACGAAAAAATTGGTGAAATTATTTTAAAAAAGGAAATAAGGATAGGTAAAGAACTGCTTGAAAATATAAAAGAAGCAATGTTACCTTTGTTTGAAAAAAAATTTATAATAGATTTTGGAACAATACTTGGTAAGAAGAAATTTGAAAATTTTAAAAGGAGAATTGAGATAGAATGAAAGTATTTGAAGAGATTTTAAAGATGGAAGGAATTCAAGGGGTAGCAGTTATAAATAAAGAAGGTGAGGTAATTTTTAAGGGGAAAGAGGGTGAATTCTTTGCAGAGGGGGTTGGAATTCTTGGTTCTGCAGGAGAAGCATCCTTAAAAAATATAGGAGTTGAAAATTTTTCATATATAAAAGGATATTTAAAGGATGGGACAAATATATACATATTTGAAGAAAAAGGAATGTATATAGGAATAAAAGGTGAAGGAATTGATATAGATAAAATAATTGAATTTGTAAAAAATTATAAAGAGAAGGTTGAGGAAGTCACTACAAAAGAAGAAGAAATTATTTCAGAACCAAAAACAACTCTTGAAAAATTTGTTGAGGCAAAAATGAAACAGATAAACGAACTTATAAAAGAGTTTTCAGAAGGAGATGAAATAAGATGGGGAAAAGTAGTAATTGCAAAAATAAAAGATACTTCCCCTTCCTTCGCTGAACATTTAAAACAGGAAGGAAAGGATATAAAAGTAAAATATCCCTTACATCCTGAAATAAATGAAGAAGAAGTCAATAGATGTTTTAGAACAGCGATTGACATAATATGGAAGATGGGTGTTTCAAAACATGGAGTAGAAGAAGCCAGAAAGAAAGTTAAAAGAGTAAGTGAAAGACTAAAAATTATATGAAGGAAAAAATTGAACTTATTTTAATTCAAAGAAAAGATGAAATTATATTTTTCCCTGAAAATGACCCAAGAATAGTGCCTTATAAAAAAATATTTACCATATTAAAAGAAGCATTAGAATTTTCAGGACTTCCACTTGAAGGGGTAAATTTAAGGTATGATAAAAACTTTTTTAGCATATTTGAGAGAGAGGGAATATTTTATGGTATTTTGAGTAATGAAGAAGTTGAAATTGAGGATGCTATAAAGGTTGCTAATGAAAAAATTCTAAGTTTAAAAAAGGAACCTGTTTCGATACCAAAGGTTAAGATTTCTCCCCCACCCGAAGAGGAAGAAGTGAAAGTTGAACCACATATATTTGAAGAGATTAAGAAAATTCTCCAAGAATATGTTGGGGCTTTTGCATATCCAATTTTTGAAAATCAATTAAAAGATGCAAGAATAGATATAAATAATGCAACCTTAAAGAAAACAAAAAAGTTTATTATAAATTTGCAAAATGCTGCGGCAATGATAATAGGACAGGGAAAAGCAAAAGATATGGGAAGCAAAATGCTAAAGATTCTTCAATGAGAATAACATCACCTTATCCTCTTGAAGAAGATAAAATACTAGAAACAGAGTTAAGGCCAAAGAGGCTAAAAGAATTTGTCGGTCAAGAGAGAATTAAAGAAAATATTGAAGTATTTGTAAAATCTGCAAAAAAAAGAAAAGGAATTCTTGATCACATTCTTATTTCAGGTCCACCAGGTCTTGGTAAGACTACGCTGGCTCATTGTATTTCAAATGAAATGCAAGCAGAGATAATTGCAACATCAGGTCCTGTTATTGAAAGACCTTTTGATTTAGCAGGGATACTTACAAAATTAAAACCAATGAGTATTTTATTCATAGATGAGATACATAGACTTCCAAAAAATGTAGAAGAATATCTTTATTCTGCAATGGAAAATTACGAAATTGATTTAATTGTTGATAAGGGACCAGGAGCAAGGTCAATAAAATTTAAACTATCACCTTTTACATTAATAGGAGCAACTACAAGAACAGGACTTTTAACAGGTCCTTTAAGGTCAAGATTTGGAATTCAAATAAGAATAGATTATTATAATGTTTCAGAAATAGAAAAAATAATTGAAAGGTCTGCAAAAATTTTAAAAATAGAAACAAATAAAGAGGGAATAAATGAAATAGCAAAAAGATCAAGGGGAACACCAAGAATAGCAAATAGACTTTTAAAAAGGGTAAGAGATTTTGCAATTGTTAAAGGTAAAGGAATAATAGATGGAGAAATTGCAAAATATGCTCTTTCAAAAATGGAAGTTGATGAATATGGACTTGATGAAATGGATAAGAAAATAATTGAAACAATATACTATAAATTTCACAATAGACCAGTAGGACTTAAAACGCTTGCATCTGCTCTTGATGAGGATGAGGGAACAATAGAGGAAGTGTATGAGCCATATTTAATA
>JBDRZF010000205.1:0-3136 GCA_039803805.1 Caldifarciminota bacterium | reverse complement strand
ATTTGGACCTATAAAACCAAGGATTTCCCCTTTATAAACTTCAAAACTTATCCCCTTTAATGCATGAACTTCCTCATACTTTCTTTTAAAGAATTCTTTTATACTTCCTTTTAACCCCTTTTCTTTCAAAGGTCTTCTATAAATTTTATGAAGATTTTCAACTTTTATAACAGGGTTCATAAAATCAATAATCCTTTATTTTAACCATCCTGCATGAATACATAAAAGTAGACCAGAAAAAATTTGAACTGAATTTATATTTACAAAATATGATAAGCCTATACCTAATATAGGTGAGGGCGTTATACATAATTTTGCCTCAACAGGGAATCCGTGAAATTCTCTTTTTCTTTTTATAATATTGCCGTTCGTTTCCTTATAATAAATGTCTTCACACCTGCTTATCCCTGCAGAGAGAGAAAAGCGCAAAAATTTCTTTTTAATAAGACTTAATCCTCCAAGGAATGCAGTCTCTTTTATTTCATAATGATAATAATAGTACCAAAAAAACGGGGGCGGTAAGAAAAAGAAAAGAAATGCGTTACCATCAGTATTTCTTAATGTGAATATCATTCTCTTTACTTGTAAATTTAAAGATGTGCCACTAAATAACACCAGAGGCATACCTATCCCTATTCCAGTATCACCCCAGATGTTAATTTCTGAACTATAAAGAGGATTTGAAAATAATAGAAAAAATATCAAGATGAACCAAGGGGATAATCTTTTCACAATATTATTATATTCAATCTTAAAAAACAATTTCAATTATTTGCGATATTTATTTAATTTTTATAATCCTGTAAGAGCCAGAATTTTCAGAAGTCTTTAATAAGATAGGCATTCCTTGCCGCAAGGAACTCATATTATCACTTTAAATAGTTTAAGGTTTACCTTCAAGCATTAAAAATTTTTTATCTTCAAGTTCTTTTATCTCTGGAATTTTCTCACCTGCTATTGCCTTTATTGAACCATAAAATCTCATAAGATTATCAAGAATTTTCTGCAAATCTTTTTCTCTTTCTGCCCATATACTTTGCATTCTCTTTCTTTCCTCAATATAACCTTTATAAAGTTTTGTAAATCCATCTATAAAAGCACCAAACTGATTTTTAAATTCATTACCTGTTAGGTAATCGTAAAGCATTGCCATTTTTGTTTCTTTATCTTCTCTTGAAATTTTTAAATAACTCATTTCTATAAGAAAATATCTCAAAATAAAAGAAAGCGGTTTTAATTCAAAAAAATTACAAATCCACACACCATCTTTATAAAAAAATCTATCACTTTCCTTTGGCATGGTTTCTGTCACAATGACTAAAAAATCTGCATTTAAATTGAGATTATCCTCCTTTAATTTTGCTATCCATTTGTTATCAAAATTTTTTGTCCTCTTGCTTTCATAATAAATTTTTCCACATTCAACTCCTTTTTCATTCTTTACAATTTGAATAACATCTGCTCCAAATTCACCTTTACGAACCCTTTTAATTTCATCAAAAGGATATTCAATTTTTAAGAATTTTTCAATTTCTATTTCCTGAATTTCTCCTTTTAATCCTATTGATATTTTTTCTGCTTTTTCTTGTGCTTCTTTAAGTTCTTTCTTTAAATCTTCAATAGTCTTTTCTTTTTCCTTTAACTCAAAATAAAATTTTTCTTCTAATTCTTTCTTTAATTTTTCCCTTTCTTCTGAAATTCTTTGAGAAAATTCCTTTTCCTTTTCAAAAATTATTCTTTCCTTTAATTCTTCTTTTTCCCTTTTTATTTTTTCATATTCTGCTTGAAGTTTATAATACTCCTTTATTTTTTCTGTTTTTTCCATAATTTCTTTTTTAAGTTCCTTTATGTATTCAGCCATTTCATTTTCTATTTTTTCTCGCGCTTCTTTTTCAATTTTTTCTTTTTCAATCTCTATTTTCTTTTTAAATTCATCATCGTATTTTATTTTGACTTCTCTCTCAATCTGTTTGTAAAGAACTTCATTCACATCAATCTTCGTTCCACATTTTGGACATACAATTATATTTTTCATTTTGCCCCCTATCTAACATTTATTTTTAAAATTTTATTTTTTAACTAACTTGAATGCAAATTGGAAAATTAACCCTGCCAAAAATATTTTTAACAAATCACCAATTATGAATGGATAAAAACCTACTTTTAAAGCATTTTCAAATCCGATAAACTTTGAAAGCCATAAAATACCGGGAATATATATAGTTATATTTCCAATAAGCATTGCAAAAATTGAAGTAATTATATTTTTGTCAAAACCTCTTTCAAAAAGAAAACCTACTGTATAAGAGCAAAAGATAAAACCGATTAAATAACCAAATGTTGGAGAAAATAAATAAAAAATTCCGCCTCCCCTTGAAAACCACGGAATTAAAGTTAAACCAAATATTAAATAAACAACTTGGGAGAATGTGCCTCTTTTTGAGCCAAGCAACGCACCCGAAAGCAAAACAATAAAAGTTTGCATTGTAATAGGAACAATACCTATTTCAATTTTTAATTGAGCAGATATACCTGTCAGAAATGAAAAAGAGAAAATTAAAAGGATATCTTTTAAAATGGATAAAACCCTATTCTCGATTTCCGGAATTATTAAATCAATCAAGGAGAGGCTTTTAAATTTTTTCTGGTTCATTTTCCTCCCTTATCAAATAAAATTTTTGTCTTTATATTTTCCCCATCACTATCAACGAGAACTTTTCCTTTTTTATTTTTCCCGAATATATTAAAGGCAATTCTTTCAAGTTCTTTTAAAAGAGCACTCTCAATTCCTCTTGCGCCAACCCCCTTTTCAAGTGCCTTATCAACAATAAAATCTTTTGCCCTTTCTTTTAATACAAGTTCAAAACCTTCAAGTAAAAATTCTGTTTTTAATTTTTCTATTTTTAACTCAAGTATTTCTTTCAAAGTTTTTCTATCAAGGGGCTCAAAAGGAATTATTCTTTGAAATCTTGCAATGAGTTCTGGTAAAAAACCATATTTAAAGAAATTGGAAACATCTTCTTCTTCGCCTTTTAATCTATAAGCAATTACATTGCCTTCTTCATCAAACTCTTTTAAAAATCCAACATCCTTTGGAGAGAATTCTTTTGTAAATCCACTGAAGGCACCAAGTGCT
>JBDRZF010000204.1:0-3151 GCA_039803805.1 Caldifarciminota bacterium | reverse complement strand
CCATATGCAACAACTGATAGAAGAGGAAGTACAACATCTGCAATTACCCATGAATATTCTCTATTTGCAGCAATTATTCTTGGATATGCCCTTCCTTTAATTGCCCTTAAATTTCTAATTATGTATCTCTTCATTTTTAAATTCCTTTCCAACAATCTCAATAAAAACATCTTCAAGGGTTGGCTCTCTTTTTCTAAATGAAAGAACATTAAAACCTTTATCTTTTAAAAAGTTAAAAACATCAACAATGCGGTTTTCACTTTCTAACTGAAATTTAATTTCAAGTTTTCCATCTTTTATAGGATTTACAAAAAACTTTGTTGTATGAGGAATTGAATCGAGTTTTAAATATTCACTTCTTAATACTTCAACTGAGTAGTAAACTCTATCTTTTAAAATTCTCTTTAAGTTATCTGGAGTGTCAAGTGCATAAATTTGTCCATTATCAATTATTGCGATTCTATCGCAAAGTTCATCCGCTTCATTGAGATAGTGAGTGGTAAGAAGGATTGTTCTATTCGGTTTTTCTTTTATCCAAGATTTTATAAAACTTCTTACTGTTCTTGCAATTTGAACATCAAGACCAAGAGTTGGTTCATCCAAAAATAGAACTTCAGGATCTGAAAGTATTCCCCTTATGAAATTCATTTTTTGTCTCATACCAGTTGATAGATTACTTATTTTTGTGTTTGCTTCTTCTTTTAAGTCAAATATTTCAAGATATTTTTCAATTTCTCTTTTTGCTATCTTAGATGGAATTCCATAAAATTGAGAAAACATCCAAAGATTTTCTCTGACAGTTAAAATTCCATATCCAGCCCATTCTCCTCCACTTACCATATTTATTTTTTCTCTTATTTGAAGAGTATCTTTTTCAACATCATAACCTAATACATATGCTTTGCCTGTTGATGGAAGAAGAATTGTTGTTAAAATTTTTATAAGAGTAGTTTTTCCAGCACCATTTGGTCCTAAAAGACCAAATATTTCTCCTTTTTTTACTTCAATATTAATATCTTTAAGTGCCTCAATTATTCTTTTTCCTTTTTTATAGGTTCTTCCAAGATTTATTGTTTTAATTGCAAAATTCTTCTCCATATAAATACTCCTTTAAAGATAACCACAATATTATAACAGGGATTTATTGTTTTGTTAATGAGTAAAATTAAGTATGTTTAAGCCATCTTTTAATTCTCTATCTAATTTTATATTTGATTCAAGTATAACCATCTCAACAAAAGTGTGAACTACTCCATCAAAGAGGTGTCCTCCAAAACTTCGCTTCTCTTTATCTCCTAAATTTATATGAATATGAAATGGATAATTTTCATTATTTATTAATAATCCACTCATACTTAAAAGTTCAAATGGTCCTTCTAAGATTTCTTTTTCATAAGAGACAATTTTTCCATCATAATATCCATAACCTATCTCAACATCTTTAACCATACCAGTTGAAGACAAAATAATACCACTCTCCAAAACTTTTTCTTTCAAAATAAGTTTTTCAAAATTATCTTTAATTCTTTCTCCTTTTTCCATAACAACAAAAATAAGGCCTTTATCCTTAAAATATTTCATAAAATTAACCTCTAATTATTATTATACACCCTTGTTAAAATAGTTCCTGACACTAATATTACATATTGACAAAAATTGGGGGAGTGGTATATTTATGATTTAATTTTAGGAGGTGATATAAATGGATAGGAGTGATGTATTAAAACTTGTAAAAGAGAAAAATGTTACTTTTATAAGATTACAATTTACAGACATTTTGGGAATTCCAAAAAATGTTGAAATACCTTCTTCAGAACTTGAAAGTGTTCTTGATAATGGAATTTTATTTGATGGTTCATCGATAGAGGGTTTTGTAAGAATACAAGAATCAGATATGCTTCTTTTACCAGATCCTAACACTTTTGCAATACTTCCTTGGACAGTTGGTGGAGGAACAGTTGCAAGACTTATCTGCGATGTTTTAAATCCAGATGGAACACCATTTGAGGGTGATCCAAGATACATTCTTAAAAAAGAGATGAAAAAGGTTAAAGATGAGTTTGGCTATGTTTTAAATGCAGGACCTGAAGCAGAATTTTTCTTATTCAAAAAAGATGATAAAGGGAGACCAACAACAATTACTCATGACCATGGAAGTTATTTTGACCTTCTTCCAATTGACCTTGGAGAAAAAGTAAGAGAGGAGATTGTTACAACTTTAAGAGAGATGGGGTTTGAAGTTGAAACAGCACATCATGAAGTTGCAGAGGGTCAGCATGAGATTGATTTCAGATATTCAGATGCTTTAAGAACAGCAGATAATGTTATAACATTTAAACTTGTAACAAAAACAATTGCTTTAAAATATGGACTTCATGCAACATTTATGCCTAAACCTGTTTTTGGAATAAATGGGTCTGGTATGCATACACACCTTTCTTTATTTAAAAATGGAGAAAATATTTTCTATGATAAAAATGGAAAATATGAACTTTCAAAAGAAGCACTCTATTTTATTGGTGGAATTTTAAAACATGCAAAAGGAATAACTTTTATTGCTAATCCAACAGTTAACTCATACAAGAGAATTGTTCCAGGTTATGAAGCACCAGTTTATATTTCATGGGCATTAAGAAATAGATCTGCTTTGATTAGAATTCCATCTGCAACAGGTATAGCAAGAAGAATTGAGTTTAGATCTCCTGATCCATCTTGTAATCCATATCTTGCTTTTGCTGTGATTCTTGCTGCAGGGATTGATGGAATTAAAAATAAAATTGATCCAGGTGAACCAACAAATTTTGATATTTACAATATGACAGAAGAAGAAAGAAGAAAACTTGGAATTGAAAGTTTACCAGGAAATTTAATGGAAGCAATGGATGAGTTTTTAAAGGATGATGTATTAAAGAATGCTTTGTCAGAGCATGTTATTGAAAAATTGATTGAAGCAAAAAAGGAGGAGTGGGATAGTTTTAGAACTCATGTAACAGATTGGGAGATAGAAAGATATTTAGAGATTTATTAGAAATCAATAAAATTTTTCACCAAGTTTAGGTTTGTATCCATTTATAAACTCTTTCGCCCCCATTTCCTTTTTTCCTTCAATTTTTAAAATTTTTGGAACTAAAACTTTATCTTTTGTTTTAAT
>JBDRZF010000203.1:0-3151 GCA_039803805.1 Caldifarciminota bacterium | reverse complement strand
GATGCAGATTTTTTTCAGGCTATCCTATTACTCCTGCAACAGAGATTCTTGAATTTCTTTCAAAATTTATGCCAAAATTTGATGGAATTGTATTACAGATGGAAGATGAAATTGCAGCAATAAATGCAGCAATTGGTGCAGGAATTGCTGGTTTAAGAGCAATGACAGCAACAAGTGGACCAGGTTTTTCTTTGATGACAGAGGGAATATCCTATGCAGGTATGACTGAAACACCAGTTGTAATTGTTGATTCACAAAGGGCAGGACCATCAACAGGAATGCCAACAAAATTTGAACAATCAGATTTATTTCATGCAGTATTTGGTGGTCATGGAGATATTCCAAGATGTGTTTTAGCGCCATCCCACCCTGAAGAAATATTTGAATTTACAAATCTTGCCTTTAATCTTGCCGAAAAATATCAATTACCTGTTATACTCCTGCTTGATCAATTTTTATCCCAGAACCTTTTTACAATAAATATACCGGAAATTGATAAATTCTATATTGAAAGGGGTAAATTTTTAGAGGAAGTAAATGAAGAATTTAAAAGATTCTCATTCCAAGAGGATGGTATTTCCAATAGAACTTATCTTGGGCAAAAGATATTCCATATAACAGGTGTTGAACACAATGAGGAAGGGAATATTACAACATATGCAGTTCTAAGAAAAAAAATGAGTGAAAAAAGATTTTTAAAATTAAATAAATTAAAAAAGGAGATGCCCGAGCCTTTAATTTTTGGTAATGGGAAAAATGTAATAGTAACATTTGGTTCAACAAGACTTGCAATTGAGGAAATATTAGATGAATTTAAAAGTTTAAAATTAGTTGTTATAAGGGGGATTTATCCTATAAGAGATGATTTAAAAGAAATTTTAAATGGAGAAAAAATAATATGTATTGAGCAGAATTTAAGTGGTCAACTTTCCTTTTTAATTGAAAATATCGTCAAAAGGGAAGTCATAAAGATTTTGAAATATACTGGAAGACCATTTTATCCTGAAGAAATTAAAGAAAAAATAAAAAAAATACTATGAATCAAGAAAAAATTTATGAAGGTAAAAAACCCGGGTGGTGTCCTGGTTGTGGTAATCATGCAGTTCTTAATGCTTTAAAAAAGGCACTGGCAAAAAAGGGGATTCCTCCTTCAAAAATAGTGATAGTATCTGGAATAGGTTGCAGTGGAAAACTTGGTGATTATGTGGCAACGAATTCAGTTCATACATTGCATGGAAGGGTTTTGCCAGTTGCAACCGCTATAAAACTTTCAAATCCTGAACTCCTTGTAATTGGAGCAAGTGGTGATGGTGATACTTATGCAATAGGCATTTCCCATTTTATCCATGCATGCAGAAGGAATCCAGAAATAATACATATTGTGATGAATAATCAGGTTTATGGACTTACAAAGGGACAATTTTCTCCAACAAGTTTAAAGGGATTTGTATCAACTTCAACACCTTACGGAGTTCAAGAAGAACCAATTGATGGTGTTTTACTTGCTCTTGAAAGTGGAGCAACCTTTGTTGCAAGAGGTTTTTCAGGAGATGTTCAAGGTTTAATTCAAATATTTGAAAAAGCAATTGAACATAAGGGCTTTTCATTCATAGATATTCTCTCACCATGTGTAACATTTAATAAGTTAAATACTTATGATTGGTTTAGAGAAAGAATATTTAAAATAGAAGAACCTTTTGGGATAAGATATCTTCCAAGAGCAATAAGATTTGTTAGGGAAGCACTTGAAGAGGGTAGGTTTTTGACAGGGATTATATACCAAACAGAAAGATTAACGCTCTCTGATGTTTTATTAAAAGATAAAGAAACTCCTCTTATTAAAAAGAAATTGGAAATTAAAAAAGAGGAAATTTTAAAACTCTTCTCATTGTTTAAATGAAAATAAAGGAATTTTTAAACAAAAAATATGAAATTTTAAAAAAATTTAAAGGGAAAAAAATAGGGGTACTCTGCGGTGGAACATCAGGAGAAAAGGAAGTATCAATAAGATCAGGGAAAATGGTATTTTCTGCATTAAAAAAACTTGGGCTTGACGCAAAATTAATTGTTATAGAGGGTGATTTTATTGGAGAAATATTAAAAGTAAAAATGGATATTGCCTTTGTAATATTTCATGGAAAACCCGGTGAAGATGGAAAAGTTCAGGGATTCTTAGATTTGCTTGGTATTCCCTATACGGGTTCTGGGGTTCTTGCATCTGCCTGTGGAATGAATAAATTCATTTCAAAAAAACTATTCATTGCATCAGGAATACCAACTCCACCGGCTGTTTTTATTTATAACTATGAAAACATTGAAGAAAAAATAAAGGAAATAAAAAAATTAGGGTTTCCAGTGATAGTAAAGCCGAAAGACGAAGGTTCAAGCATTGGTGTTGAAATAATAAAAGAGGAGAAAAATTTAAAGGAAAAAATTTTAGAAAAAAGAGAGATTTATAAAGATATATTGGTTGAAAAGTTTATAAAGGGGAAAATCGTTACAACAGGAGTTCTTGGGACTGGTAAAAATGCCTTTGCACTTCCTGTTTTAGAATTAAGACCTGTAAAAAGAGAATTTTATGATTATACTGCCAAATATACAAAGGGTGAAACGGAATTCATTATACCTGCTGAACTTCCTGAGGATGTTTATAATAAATTGCAGGAATATTCTGTTATGGCTCATAGAGTTTTGGAATGTAAAGGTTTTTCAAGGGTTGATGGAGTTGTATCAGAAAAAAATGAAATATTTATACTTGAAGTAAATACACTTCCAGGTATGACAGAATTATCAGATTTACCAGCAGAGGCAAAAAAGGCGGGTCTTTCCTATGAAGACCTTGTTCTATTTATATTAAATACAGTATTTGATGAAAATAACTAATTTCTTTATAGGGATATTTTTATTTTTTTTTATAATTTTTTTGCCAATTCCCCTTGAAATTAGTCAAAAAAAGGTTCTTGCAGTTTGCATTTTAATGGCCTATTTCTGGATATTTGAAGTAATCCCGATTTATATAACAAGTCTTTTCCCTCTTTTACTTTTTCCAATTTTAAAGGTTCTAACACCACAGGAAGCAAGTTATCCTTATGCTCAACCAGAAGTTTATCTTTTCTTAGGGGGATTCTTCATAGCAAAAGCGATGGAAAAA
>JBDRZF010000202.1:0-3172 GCA_039803805.1 Caldifarciminota bacterium | reverse complement strand
GTTGATGATAAAGAGGGGGACAGAGAATTTATGGAGATTTTAGAGAAGATTGAAAAGCAGAAATTTCGGAATATAAAAAATGAATTTAAAAGGTATTTAATAAAAACTAAAAGAAGCGCTATATTTTTACCTTTAGAGATTAAAACTTATTTTAATGGTAATAATCTTGAAATGAGTTTTTATCTTCTGCCTGGTTCTTATGCAAGTGTTTTGTTAAAATCCCTTATTTCTTATGAAAAAATAATCAAAAACAGGAGGGAAAAAGATGCATGATATAATTGATTTAAGAAGTGATACGGTTACAAAACCAACAGAAGAGATGAGAAAAGCAATGTATAATGCAGAGGTAGGAGACGATGTTTTTGGGGAAGATCCAACAGTAAATGAACTTGAAAGAAGATGTGCTGAAATCACAGGTAAACAAGCAGCTCTTTTTGTTCCTTCAGGAACAATGGCAAACTCAATTGCTGTTTATGTTTTAACAAATGAGGGTGATGAGGTAATAGTTGAAGAAAAATCCCATATATATAATATGGAGGTTGCCCATCTTTCATTAATCTCAAGGGTTTTACCAAGGCCCTTACCATCTAAAAAAGGAGAAATAGATATTGAACTCATAGAGAAAAATATAAGAAAGAGAAAATTACATATTCCAGGTACATCCCTTATATGTATTGAAAATACCCATAATTTTTGGGGAGGAAAAGTGATATCACCAGAGTATGTTAAAGAAGTTTATTCTCTTGCAAAAAATGAAGGAATAAATTTACATATAGATGGAGCAAGAATTTTCAATGCTTCAGTTGCTTTTAAAAGACCTATAACTGATTGGACAAAATATTGTGATACTGTGATGTTTTGTTTTTCAAAGGGACTTTCATGCCCTGTTGGTTCAGTTTTATGTGGTGATAAAAGAATAATAGATGAGGCAAGGAGAACAAGAAAATTTCTTGGTGGGGGAATGAGACAGGCAGGTGTGCTTGCTGCTTGTGGACTTGTAGCACTTGATAAAATGATTGACAGGCTTGAAGAAGATCATCAAAAGGCAAAAAGACTTGCTTATGGTATTTACGGATTACCCGGAATAAAGATTAATCCTGAAGAAGTTGAGACAAATATTGTAATATTTGAATTTTTTCATCCTAAATTAAGCGTGGAAGAATTTTTATATAAATTAAAAGAAAATAAAATTCTTGCCCTTCCAATTTCTATAAATCAAATTAGAATGGTTACTCACAAAGATGTAGATTTTGATGATATTGAAAAAACAATAGAGGTATTGAAAAAAATACTTTACTATTAAATCATTGAAAAAATTTCTCTTTTCCTTTATAATTAAAGTCTTCATTATCGGGGCGTAGCGCAGTCCGGTTAGCGCACCACCTTGGGGTGGTGGGGGTCGGTGGTTCAAATCCACTCGCCCCGATTTGATATTATGAATCTCTTTTTCTTCTTAACATCAGATGATGGTTATTATTCAAAGGGATTTAGAATTTTGCTTGATTTTTTTAAAAATAAAAATTTAAAATATTTTTCAATTGTTCCTGAAGAAAATAAATCTGGAATAAGCCATGCGATTTCATTAAATAAATCTTTAAAAGTAAAAAAGAAAGAGGAAAATGTTTATGTCATAAAAGGGACACCTGTTGATGCAGTTCTTTTAACATTATTTGGTGGTTTAGTTCCTGAGAAGCCTGATATTATAATCTCCGGTATAAATAGGGGTTATAACTTAGGGCTTGATGTTCTTTATTCAGGAACTGTTGCCAGTGTAAGAGAGGGGTTTATTTATGGAATTTCAGGGATTTCTATTTCCATAGGAGATGATGAATATATAAATTTTGATACTGCTATTTTTTATTTTGAAAAAATTTTAGATTATGTTATAAAAAATTTTAAAAATTTGGGAAAATTTCTATGGAATATCAATATTCCAAATGTGAAAAAAGAAGAAATAAAAGGGATTGAATGGACAAAACTTGGAAAAGTTCATTATTTGAATCCTGTTGAAATTATCGAAAAGGGTAAGGAGTTTAAACTTGGGGGCAAAATGAAATTAATAAAAGAAGAAGGAACTGATGTTTCAGCGATTCTTTCAAACAAAATAAGTATAACACCTTTAAATATTTTGGGGGAAGAGAAAATTGAAAAAGAAAGATATATTATATTTTGAAGAATATAAAGAAAAAAGGGAAAAAATGGTAAAAGAACAAATAATAGCAAGAGGGGTCAAGAATGAAAGGGTTATAGAAGCAATGTTAAAAATTCCAAGGCATATTTTTGTTCCAAAAGAAAAAGAAGACGAGGCTTATGAAGATTATCCATTACCAATAGGTTTTAATCAAACAATTTCTCAACCATATATGGTTGCTGTGATGACAGAATATTTAGAACCAAAAGAAGATGATGTTGTTTTAGAAATAGGAACTGGTTCAGGTTATCAAACTGCTATTTTAAGTTACCTTGTTAAAAAGGTTTATACTATTGAAAGGGAATGTGAACTTTTGGAAAGGGCGAAAAAGACTCTTGAAACTCTTGGTTTTGATAATATAAAATACAAATGTGGGGATGGAAGCAAAGGCTGGAGGGAATATGCTCCTTATGATAAGATAATTGTCACCGCGGCTGCCCCTTCTATACCCCCTCCTCTTATAGAAGAATTAAAAAATAATGGAATAATTGTAATCCCTGTTGGTTCAAGATGGATTCAAGAACTTATTGTGGCAAAAAAAGATGATAAGGGGAAAATTAAAATTGAAAAAAAATTTGAATGTGCTTTTGTCCCTTTAATAGGTGAATATGGGTTTAAAAGCGGGGAGTAGCGCAGTGGGTAGCGCGCCTGGTTCGGGACCAGGAGGTCAGGGGTTCAAATCCCCTCTCCCCGATTTATTTTATAAGGATGACTTTATCTTTTGTAGAGTTATAAGAAGTATTCACTTTTATAATGTAAATTCCTTCAGGAAGTTCTTTAAGGCTTAATTTCTTTACATTTCCATTTTTTTCAAGGGAAGTAGAAATTGTTTTTACTTTTGCACCTGCAGGGTTGAATACATTTATTTCAGCCTTTGAGTTTTTAGGAATCATATAATCAAGATATATTTCTCCTTTTGTAATTGTTGGATAAATTCTTAAAAAGAGTGGAGTTGAAATTTTCTCTTCTTTGATATTCACA
>JBDRZF010000201.1:0-3180 GCA_039803805.1 Caldifarciminota bacterium | reverse complement strand
TGAATATGCAAAAAGAGGATTTTATCCATCAGCAGGCTTTGGTCTTGGTGTTGAAAGGCTTGCAAGATATTTAGGTGGGTTTGATGATATTAAAAAAACAAGATTTTTTGTTTATTAAGTTGATTTTTTTATAATTTAAATTTTAAAATTAAAACTTCAAAAGGAGGTAAAGTATGGTAAAGGCATTTGTTCTTGTAAATGTTGAAGCAAGTAAACATATGGAAGTTCTTGAAAAGGTTAAAAAGATACAAGGTGTTCATGAAGCACATCTTGTAACAGGTTTACACGATTTAATTCTTTATGTTTCTGCTGATGATTTAAAATCCCTTGGCTCCCTTATAGTTAATGAAATTCAAAAAATAAAAGGAGTTCAAAGAACAATTACCTGTATAGCAGTTGATTGAAAATTAAATTATGAAAAAAATTTTAAAAGAAGAGGATATTGTAAAAATATTAGAAAAGAAATTGCCTGAAATTATTGAAAAATCTCCTATTATCAGATTAAAAATTGAGGAGATGATGGAAAAAAGGGCAGTGACAAGAGAAGAGATTAAAGAAATACTTGTTGAGTTAAGGGCTCAAAGGGAAGATGCAAATAAAAGGTTTGAAGAAATTAATAAAAGATTTGAAGAGGTTAACAGGAGGTTTGAGGAAGTTAATAAGAGATTTGAAGAGGTTGACAGGAGGTTTGAGGAGTTAAGGGAGGATATGAATAGGAGGTTTGAAGAGGTGAATAGGAGGTTTGAAGAGGTGAATAATAGGTTTGAGATTCTCACAAAGGAGATGAGGGATGGTTTTAAGTTATTAAGGGATGCTATAACTGCGGTAGGTGCAAGGTGGGGGATATTTGCTGAGGAGGCTTTCAGGGAGGGTATGGAAGGTATTTTGAAGGAACTCGGTTTTTATGATGTTAAGAAATGGGAGGATTATGATAAAGATGGAATGGTTTTTGGATATCCTTCAACTGTAGAGGTAGACCTTGTTATAAAAGATGACAAGCATTATTTAATAGAGGTTAAAAGCAGTGTATCAGATGGTGATGTTTTGAAGTTAAAAAAGATAGGTGAGTTTTATGAAAAGAAGACAGGAGTAAAGCCAGAACTTGTAATAGTATCTCCCTATATAAAAGAGGAGGCAAAGGAAAAGTGTAAAATTTTTGGTATAAAATTTTATAAAAGAGAGTGAAAGTGGAAAATATTTTCTTTTTAGTTCAGCATGGTGAAGCAAAATCTGAAATAGAAGATCCGGAAAGGCATTTAACAGAGAAAGGAAAAAAAGAAAGTGAAAAAGTTGCAAATTTTCTTTTAAAAATTAATTTAAAACCTGATATAATAATACACAGTGGTAAAATAAGGGCAAGAGAAACAGCAGAGATATTTTCAAAAATTTTAAATCCAGAAAAAGGAGTTATTCAAGGTGAAAATCTTTCCCCCTTAGATGATCCAAAATTCTGGGGAGAAAGATTAAAAATTGAAAAAGAAAAAATTATGCTTGTAGGGCATCTTCCCCATCTTTCAAAATTAACCTCCTTTCTTTTAATAAATGATGAAAATAGAGAAATTGTAAAATTCAGATATTCATCCTGTTTAATTCTTTCAAAAGAAGAAAAAAATTTTTATATAAAACTTTTTATAACACCGGAAGTTTGCGAGATAGGTTAATAAAATTAAGTAAAAAACTCTCATATATTTTAAGACACGATCCTTTAAAATTCGGTATAAATTTAGATAAAGATGGTTATGCTCTCATTGATGAGTTATGTGAAAAGGCAAAAATTAATAAAAATGATATTTTTGAACTTTTAAAAAGAGGGGGAAAGAAAAGGTTTGAAATAAAAGAAAACAAAATAAGGGCTTTGTATGGTCACAGTTTCATAAAAATAGAATATGAAGAAATTGAGCCACCAGAATTTTTATATCATGGAACAAAAAGAGCAAATTTAGAGAAAATCTTAAAAGAAGGGTTAAAGCCGATGAATAGGAAATATGTTCATTTATCAGTAAATAAGGAGGAAGCATTAAGGGTTGGTAAAAGACATGATAAAAATCCGGTTATCCTTTTAATTTTTTCAAAAGAAGCTTATAATAAAGGAATAAAATTTTTTAAATCAGGCGATATTTATCTCTGTGAATATCTACCACCGCAATTTATAAAAGTTATTATTTAAGATAAATAATCTTTTTAAAAGTGTTAAAGTTTTTTGAATTAAATTCTATTATATAAATTCCTGAATTTAAATTTTTAAAATCAATTTTGTTTGACTTTCTTCCAAGTATATCATAAAGGATGAAGTTTATATCCTTTTCTATTGGATTTTGGGCAATAAATTTTTTGGTGTATAAGTTTGGTAAAAATAAAAGTTTGCTTCTTTTCACTTTATTATTTTCATCAATATTTATACTTGAGCCATAATCAGCAACCTGACAGCCATCAATCCATACAAGTGCTTTGTTTCCTTCATACCAGTCAAGCCAGCAGGCACCAACATGAAATTCAGTAGGTGCGAGTGTATCTGTACCAGAAGTTGTGTCATATTCATACCAGATTAATTCTCCATTCAACCACCAGGCATATAAGGGATTTTCACCGCTGAGATCCACAAGCATGGTTATATGATACCATTCCCCACGTTTTATAAATTGGAGATTTTCATGTTGACGATGGCGTTCACCGTCACGACCTCTATATGCCATTCTTATCATAAATAAACTATCAGGCAATCCTTGATAGGGATGAGTTTCTATGTTTGCTCTTTCACGATATCCACTTGGATGAATAATATATGCTTCCATAAAATAGAGACCACCTATGATAACATTGGAATGAGATACAGGGCCGTTTCTTAAATAACAACTATACCATAATCTTTTATTATTTGGCCATGGAATTATTTTTGAAGTATATGCCCATCCACCTATGGTTCCATCTGTAAGTTCAAACCGAGCACTGTGATTTCCTTCGTAATGGATTAAAGTATCATCAATTGCACTTGCTGTTCCTGCTCCACCATATAAAGGTGTTTCATCCCAGTTTATGAAATTACCAGTGGAATTCTGTCCTGCCTCATAACCATCTTTGAAAATAATTGTATCTCTTTGGATTTTTGTACCCTTTAAATCAAATAGTTTATAATTAAACTTTAATGAAAATTATTGAACTTAAAGGTATTGAAAAAGAATA
>JBDRZF010000200.1:0-3189 GCA_039803805.1 Caldifarciminota bacterium | reverse complement strand
GGAGGAAAAGTTAAAAGAAATAGAATATGAGATTGAGAAAAGTTATTTTGAAAATGTTTTAAAAGAACTTGGTAATTCACCAGATGATAAAATAATAGAGCATGTTCTAAAATCATGGATAGATATAAGAAATATAATTGGTTCTCTTTTACTTTTAAAATATAATATAAAACCCTATGGGAAAATTGAATATTTAAAAGGAGGTTATGTTTCAGAAAGGCTTCTTAAAAAACTTTCAGAGTGTGAAAACATTTCAGAAGGGTTGAAAGTCATTTCTTTAACTTCCTATAAAAAAATATTTAGTGACGGTATAGATATATCCATTTTTGAAAGAAGATTTGAAGAATCCCTTACTAACTGGGCGATTCAAGGATTCATTAAAGATCCCCTTTCAATTTATGTGCCTGTTGCTTATATTTTTTCAAAATATAATGAACTTGTTAATTTGAGAATTATAGCCTATGGAATTGACCAGAATATTTCTCCCTTTGAAATTAAAAGGTATATTTTTGTAAAATGAAAACTTATAAAATTCTTGCAATTACCGAAGAGGGATATGATGCTGGTTTTAGACTTGCAGGGTGTGATGTAGAAATGGTTAAAAATGAAAAGGATGCCACTTTTCTTCTTGAAAGATATATTGAGGAGAAAATTTATGGAATAATAATAGTTGATGCAGATTTATTTTATAAAATTGAAGATAAAAAAAGAAGAATTTTTGAAGAATCCCTTTTACCCTCAATTATTCCCTTAAATTTAAAAACAAAAGGTAAAAGGGATGCAAGGGAGTATTTAAGAGAAGTTGTAAGAAGAGTTTTAGGTTATTCAATAAGAATAAAGGAGTAAATATGAAAAAAAATATGAGGTTGGGACTCACCTTTGATGATGTTTTACTTGTTCCTAAAAAAAGTTATGTTTTACCAAAGGAGGTTGATGTTTCAACAAAATTTTCCAGTAATATTTCTCTTAAAATTCCCTTTGTTTCAGCGGCAATGGATACAGTTACAGAAAGTGAAATGGCAATTGCTATGGCAAAGGAGGGAGGTATAGGTGTTATTCACAGGAATTTGACACCTGATGAGCAAAGTAAGGAAGTTTTAAAGGTTAAAAGGTCAGAGTCATGGATAATTTTGAATCCCTTTACACTTTCCCCTGATGATACTGTTGGTAAAGCAAAGAAGATGATGAAAGAACTTTCAATATCAGGCTTTCCAATTGTAGATAAAGAAGGAAAACTTGTAGGAATTGTTACAAGAAGGGATCTTGCTTTTTTGGAAAAGAATAATATTAAAATTAATAAGATTATGAAGAGAAATGTAATAACTGCATATGAAGGTATAGGAATAAAGGAGGCTCATAAAATTCTTCTTAAAAATAGGATTGAGAAATTACCAATAATTGATAAAAATGGTTTTTTAAAAGGGCTTATTACTTTAAAAGATTTATTAAAGAAACTTGAGCATCCAACTGCGAGTTTAGATGAAAGGGGTAGATTGAGAGTTGCAGCAGCAATAGGAACTGGTAAGGATTTTGAAGAAAGGCTTGAAAAACTTTTAAAGGCAGAAGTTGATGCGATTGTAATAGATACTGCTCACGCCCATTCAAAAAGGGTTTTGGATGTAGCACAGTATATCAAGAAAAAGTATCCTGATTTAGAACTTGTGGTAGGGAATGTTGCCACAGAGGAGGCATGCAAGGAATTAATTAAAATAAATGTAAATGCAGTTAAGGTTGGAATTGGTCCGGGCTCTATATGTACAACAAGGGTTATTGCTGGTATTGGTGTTCCCCAATTGACTGCAATTATGGATTGTGCAAAAGTTTTAAGAAAGTATAAAATTCCTTTAATAGCAGATGGTGGAATAAAATATTCAGGTGATATTGTAAAAGCACTTGCAGCAGGAGCAGATACAGTTATGATGGGAAATTTGCTTGCAGGGACTGATGAAAGCCCGGGAGAACTTGTTTTGTATCAGGGCAAAAGATATAAGGTTTATAGAGCGATGGGTTCTGTTTCCGCAATGAAACTTGGCTCAAAGGATAGATATTTTCAAGAAGAGTATACAAAATTTGTTCCAGAAGGTGTTGAGGGAATAGTTTCATATAAAGGACCTGTTTCAGAGGTAATTTATCAACTTTTAGGTGGTTTAAAAGCAGGTTTGGGTTATGTTGGTGCAAGAAATTTAAAGGAATTAAGAAAAAAAGCAGAATTTATAAGAATTACATCTTTTGGATTAAGAGAAAGCCATCCTCATTCAATTACAATAACAAAAGAGGCACCAAACTATGAACCACAAAAATTTTAAGGAGGTGATATTATGTATGAAGAAAGAATAAAAAATGCAATAGAGCATTTTGAGAAAATAATAAGAGAGCAGATAGAAAGAGTTGAGAAGATGAAAAAAGGAGAGGATTGGATAGATTATAAAAAATTAAAGCCGATAATAATAGGAATAGCAGGTGGTGATGGAATTGGTCCTTATATATGTAAAGAAGCAGAAAGGGTCCTTAAATTCCTTTTGAAAGATGAGGAAAAAGAAAAGAAAGTAGTTTTTAAGAATATAGAGGGACTTACAATAGAAAACAGAGCAAGGGTTTTGAAAGCGATACCTGATGATGTCCTTGAGGAGATTAAAAAATGTCATGTAATTCTAAAAGGACCAACAACAACTCCAAAGGCAGGTGATCCATGGCCAAACATTGAGAGTGCAAATGTGGCAATGAGAAGGGAACTTGACCTTTTTGCAAATGTAAGACCTGTAAGGGTTCCACAGGAAGGGATTGACTGGATATTTTTCAGAGAAAATACAGAGGATTTATATGTTCTTGGAAGTAAAGGAATAAATGTAACAGATGATGTTGCAATAGATTTTAAAGTTATAACAACTCAGGGAAGTGAAAGGATTATAAGGCTTGCTTTTGAATATGCGAGAAAAAATAATAAAAAGAGAGTAACAGCAGTTACAAAAGCGAATGTTGTTAAAACAACTGATGGGAAATTCTTAAAAATTTTCTATGAAATAGCAAAGGAATACCCTGAAATAAATGCCGATGATTGGTTTATTGATATAATGACTGCAAAGTTGATAGATAAAAAAAGAAGAACAGAATTTCAAGTTTTTGTTATGCCAAATTTATACGGTGATATTTTAACAGATGAAGCAGCAGAGTTTCAGGGTGGAGTTGGAA
>JBDRZF010000199.1:0-3229 GCA_039803805.1 Caldifarciminota bacterium | reverse complement strand
AAATAACAAACTTTAATATTTCTGTCACTGTTACAGAGAAATTTATGAAGGCTTTATTAAATGATGAGGAATATGAACTCATAAATCCAAGAACAGGCGAAGTTGTAAAGAGGATAAAGGCAAAAGAAGTTTTTGAAAAAATTGCATACCAAGCATGGAAGAATGGGGAACCCGGCATTATTTTTATTGATAGAATTAATGAAACCCATACATTAAGGGGACTTGGAGAGATTGAGGCAACAAATCCCTGTGGTGAAAAACCTCTTCTTCCCTATGAATCTTGCAATCTTGGCTCAATAAATGTGGCAAAATTTTATAAAGGAACTCCATGGTATTTAATAGAAAGAAGAAGTGCAAAATGGGAAGAAGTTAAAGATAAATTTGACTGGGATAAATTTGGAGAGGTAATTGATATTTCAGTTCATTTCCTTGATAATGTTGTAGATGCAAATGTATATCCTTTGAAAGAAATTGAGGAAATAACAAAGAAGAATAGAAAAATAGGTCTTGGAATAATGGGATTTGCTGACCTTTTGTATATGCTTGGAATCCCATATAAATCTGAGGAGGCAATAAAGGCAGCAGAAGAAATAATGAAATTTTTACAGGAAAGAGCACATAAAAAATCAATAGAACTTGGTGAATTAAAAGGTCCTTTCCCAAATATTGATAAAAGCATTTTTAAAGGAACAAAAAGAAGAAATGCAGTTGTTACAACGATTGCACCAACAGGAACAATATCAATGATTGCTGATACATCAGCAGGTATAGAGCCTAACTTTTCACTTGTCTATGTAAAAAATGTTATGGAAGGAGAAAGACTTTTATATATTAACAAATATTTTGAGCAGGCAGCAATCCAGTATGGATTTTATTCACAGGAATTGATGGAAGAAATTTCAAAAGTTCCATCAATTAAATCCTTTGAAGAAATTCCTGATTTTGTAAGAGAGATATTTGATACAACCTTTGACGTGCCTTTTGAACAGCATGTAAGAATACAGGCGGCTTTCCAGAAATATACTGAGGATGCAGTTTCAAAAACAATAAACATGCCTGAAAGTGCAACTGTTGATGATGTAAAAAGGGCTTTCCTTTTAGCCTATGAACTTGGCTGTAAAGGAATAACTGTTTATAGAACTGGCTCTCGTCCGGGTCAGGTTTATGAAACGCCTCTTAAAAAAGAGGAAGAGAAAAAAATTGGTATTTTAAGACCGAGACCAAGACCAAAAGTAGTATCAGGAAAAACTTATAAGATGCCTTCTGGACTTGGAACTTTATATATAACAATCAATGAAGATGAAGAAGGTCTTTTAGAAGTATTTGTTCAGGTTGGTAAAAGTGGAGGACATGCAAATGCATTAACTGAGGCAATAGGTAGATTAATCTCACTTGCTTTAAGATCAGGAGTCTCCCCGGTAGAAGTTGTAAAACAATTAAAGGGGATAAGGTCTGCAAATCCTGTTTGGGAAGATGGTGAAGTTTATTTTTCAATTCCTGATGCAATTGCAAAAGTTCTTGAAAAACATATGGGTAAAGGTGAACAGTTAAAGATATTCCCTGAACCAAAAAGAAAAATAGAAAGGGAAATAAAACCATCAGGTGAGATATGTCCTGAATGTGGAGCAGCACTTGTTATAATGGAAGATTGTGCCACATGTCTTTCCTGTGGTTATTCAAAGTGTGATTAAAATATGTTTTTAATAGCAAAAGAAGAAGAAATTAAAAAGGGATTAACAACAGATATATATTTTAAAAGAACAGAAGAGATTTTATTGAAAAAAAATATAAATAAAATTGTATGGGCAGAATTTACAACACAGAGTATACCTTATGAATTTGTTGTTTTTGCAGGTCTTGAAGAATGTACAAAACTTTTAGAAGGAAAGGAAATTGATTTATGGGCAATAAAAGAAGGAACAATCTTTAAGGGAGTTGATATAAATGGGATTCCTGTTCCTGTTATGGCTATTGAAGGAAACTATGTAAATTTTGCAATTTATGAAACACCATTACTGGGATTTATATGTCAGGCATCAGGAATAACGACAAAAGCAGCAAGATTTAGAATAGCCTCTCGTGATGCAATACTTCTATCTTTTGGAATAAGAAGAATGCATCCAGCAATTTCACCTTTTATAGATTATTTTGCCTATATGGGTGGATGTGATGGAGTATCAAGCATTAAAGGGGCAGAAGTGATAAACAAAAAGCCAAGAGGGACGATGCCCCATTCATTAATAATTCTTCTTGGTGAAGAAAATGCTTGGCTTTCCTTTGATGAAATTATTGATAAAGATGTTCCAAGGATAGCATTAATAGATACATACGGTGATGAAAAGGTAACTGCTGTAAAGGCTGCTGAGATTTTGAAAAATTTAAGTGGTGTAAGGCTTGATACTCCTTCCTCAAGAAGGGGGGATTTTGCAAAAATTGTTAGGGAAGTTAGATGGGAACTTGACATAAGGGGATATAAGGATGTGAAAATATTTGTATCAGGCGGTCTTGACGAAGAAATAATTCCATTACTTTACGAAGCAGGAGCAAGGGGATTTGGTGTTGGAACAAGTTTGTCAAATGCAAAAACAATAGATTACGCAATGGATATAGTTGAGGTTGAAGGGAAACCATGTGCTAAAAAGGGAAAATTTGGAGGGAAAAAGAAAGTATTTAGATGTAAAAATTGTTTAGAACTTTTAGTTTTAAAATATGATGAAGAAATTAAAGAATGTCCTTTATGTAAAGGAGAAATGGAAAACTTTTATTTTAAGATAATTGAAAGGGGGAAAATCATTTATAAATTTCCTGATATAGATGAAAAGAGAAAATATGTAATTGAACAAATTCAAAGATTAAAAATTTCTAAACTAAATAAATAAGAATAAATAAGCAATTGAAAAATAAATAAATAATCCACATATATCAATTAAAGTGGTAATTAATGGAGATGAAGAAACAGCAGGGTCTATTTTGAGTTTTTTAAATATCATTGGCAAAAAAATTCCAAGAAGATTTGAAAAAATTATAACTACAAGAAGAGCAAAAAATACAATGTTAGCAACTTTCAATGAGTGAGTAATTATAAATCCAACAATCCCTCCCACAGTTCCAAGAACTATCCCCATTCCTATACCTGTTAAAATTTCTTTTAAAATTATTCTTAATAAATCCTTAAATTCAATCTCTCCAAGCGCCAGCGCCCTTACAGCAAGAGTAACTGATTGGGTTC
>JBDRZF010000198.1:0-3232 GCA_039803805.1 Caldifarciminota bacterium | reverse complement strand
AATATTTTTCTATATTGAAAAGGTTGTTTTAAAAGAAATAGAAGAATTAAAGAAACTTTCGGAAAAGGAACCGGAAATTATAATAGAAAATTTGGAAAAATTAATTAAAATGGAAGAAAGGTTAGAAAATGATAAAAAGAGCAAATTAAAAAAATTTATTATTGAATTTGCAAAAAAAGAATTTAATCAAATTATAAAAGTTTTAAGGAAAGAACTATTAGCACATTCAACTTGTCAAGAAATATTAAAGGAAAAGATAATTGAAACAGATGGTTATATTTTGAAGGAAAATTTTTCAAAAGAAATAATTTATGAAATGTTAAATATTATAGAGAGAGAAGATATAAAAGTTAACTTTTTGCATCTTTTAGATTTATATAAAAAGAGTGTAAACAAAGAAATTTCTTTTGAACTTTTCAAGATTTTAAAAGAGAAAAAAATTGAATTATTGAAGAAATATTTTGAAGAATGCTTAAAAAACAGGAATGAAGAAGAGATCGAGAGAATTTTAATATTTATTGAAAAAATGCCTGATGAGGAATTTATGCCTTACATCATAGAAATAATAAAAAAGAAGAAAAAAATTGAAAAAGATTTTTCTTACAGAATACAATTAAAATCTTTAGAAATTATAAAAAAGATAGGGATAGAAAAATATGTAGATGAAATTATGGAAATAGCTAAAAAAGAAAAAATTTTTTCAATTAAAAAAGAGAAACCTGCCTTTATAAGATTTGAAATAATTAAAATTTTAACAAATTATTTGAAGGAAAAAAATAAATTGAGCGTGCTCAAAATCTTCGAAAGTGATAAAAATAAAACAATTAAATTGTTTATTAAAAAAAACCTTTATGGAGAATAAAAAGAGTTTAAAAGAATTTCTAAAAAAACAAGGTGAGAAAAAGGAAAGCAAAAAAGAAGAATTCTCTATATCTCCCTCTAAAATTCAAGAAAAAGAACACAAAGATTTCCAAACCCCAAAAATTGCAAAACCCACCAAACTGGAAGAAAAAGTAGACTCATTAAAAAAAGTTCTTAAAAAAGAAGATAAAATAAAACCTCTGGAGAAGAAATACGAATTTGATATAAAAGAAATAGAGGAAATTGTTTATGAAAAAAGAAAAGTGTTATTTAATTTTGTAGCCTCTTATTTTTTATATCTTGAACTATCAAGTGTGAGTAAAGTGACAAAAGAGATGCCTTATGGTGAACCATTTCCTGTAGAATGGTTTCAAGGAGATGCAATTATAGGTGAACCTCTTACAGGTAAAGAAAGATATGAGTTTTTTATAGGTAAAGATGGAAGGGTTTTTATGCAAATAAAAGGTGTGGGAGAGAAATTTGAAAGGATCGTAAATGTTTTAAACTATATAATTCAGAATAAAGAAAAAGGAATAAATTTAATAGAAAATTATGGAAAGGAAATGATACTATTCGCAACGAGTATGAAAAAGGATCCGAGTTTAAAATATGAAGAATGCATCCCTCATGAAATGAATGAGGAAGAAAGAGAAATCTATGAGAAAATGTTTTTAAAAATAATTGGTGAAAGTGAAGTAGAAAAAATTGAAGAAAAAGAAGAAGAGGAAAAAATAATCCATGGTATAAAATTTAAGCCACTTTTGAAAAAAATTTACATAGGAAATCCATTTAATTTACTTTATTCTTCTTTCCCTGAAATTAAAGGGATCTATGAGGAATACGGTGAAAAAATTCATACATTTATAAATGACCTTTGTGAGATTTTAGTTTCTTATGGTCTTTGCTTTGATAGAGCAACATGGGAAGAAATAGAAAAAAAATTTCCTGATTTAAAAGAAAATATCGTTCCAAAAATTTTAAAAGATGTAAAGAAAAATTATAAAGAAGAATACGAAAAATTTATTTCAAAAATAAAAAAAATGAAAACCTTTGTAAGGGAAAATTTAAAAGAAAAAGAGAAAATTTTAATAAACATAATTGATTTTATAATAGCATCATATATTATAATAAAAGGAGAAAAATTCTAAATATGAAGATAGTTTTTTTATGTAATCAATTTCCTTATCCCCCGATTTCGGGAATGAGGAGAAAAGTTTTAACCCTTGTAAAATATTTAAAAAAGGAAGGTAATAAAATTTACCTTTTTTCTCTTACATCTCCTGAAAGAGAATTTAAAAATGATGTTTTTGAGGAAATAAAAGTAGCAAAAAAAATAAAATTTATAAAAAAGATATTCAACTGTTTTAAAAAATTCTTAAAAAAACCAATTCAAATTTCAATTTATACCAGTTCCAAAAATATAAAGGATTTCAGAAATTATATAAAATTTATAAAACCCGATTTGATATTTGTAGATTACATAAGATCAGCTGATTATAGTATAAATATAAATTTACCAAAAATGATAAATTACGATGACCCACAATCTTTAAAATTTAAAAGAATGGAACCTTATTTGAAAGAGATAAAAAATCCCTTTGGAGAAGGAATGAATTTCTTACCATCTTTTTGGAGAAAAATTTTTCTTATCTCCCTTTTTAAAAAAATCATTTTAAAATATGAAATATACACTCTAAAGAGATATGAAAGAGAAATTTCTAAATATTATGATTTGGTATTTACAAATTCTTTTGAAGATGCTGAATATTTAAAAAAGAACGGAGTTAAAAATATAAAATTGTTTCCCCCCTTAATTGATAAAGAATTTTATAAGTATGAGAATATAGAAAAAAAGAATGTAATAATTTTTGTTGGTAAGATGGATTATTCTCCAAATCCCCATGCTGTTTTATATTTCACAAAGAAAATATTGCCTGAAATTGAAAAAATTTATCAAGACCCTTTTGAATTTAAAATTATTGGTGCAAATACCCCTTCATGGATGTTCAAACTGCAAAATGAAAAAATTAAAGTTCTTGGAGAGGTAGAAGATATAAGACCTTATTTATCCGAGAGTAAAGTTTTTGTGGCACCTTTAAAATTTGGAACAGGTATAAAGGTAAAAATAATAGAGGCTATGGCGCTTGGTGTGCCCGTGGTTACAACTTCTATCGGGGTTCAAGGAATAAATGTTAAAAATGGGGTTCACCTTTTTGTTGAGGATGACCCAAAAAATTTTGCAAAGTATGTAGTGGAATTACTTAAAAATGAAGATTTAAGAGAAAGAATTGCAGAGAATGCAAGAAATTATGTTTTTGAAAATTTTGACGCAGAAAAGTATGTAAAAAATTATTTTTTAAATAAAATCATT
>JBDRZF010000197.1:0-3233 GCA_039803805.1 Caldifarciminota bacterium | reverse complement strand
CTCTTTATCTTCTCCTTTCTCCTCTAATTGGATTTTTATACATTCTATTATATCTTTTGAACCTATCCCTATAGGGTCAAACCTCATAAACTTTTTCCTCACCTCTTCAAATTTATTTATTCCAACACCTGCAATTTCAGCAAGTTCAGAAGGGGTTTTACTTAAATATCCATTTTCATCAAGATTTTCAAGAATAGTATAAGCAATTTTTTTATCTATTTCTTTATCAAAAATAGATTCAATCTGGTATTGTAGTCTTTCATATAAAGAGGGGGGTGGAGCGGGTAAAAGATCAACTCTTTCTGGTTCATCATATTCATAATAATCTTCAATATAAGAAACTTCATCCCTAAATCCTTCAATAAATTCATCTAATAAAAAATCTTCTCTTTCTTCTTTTTCCCCTTCACCTTTTAAAAATTTTTCTTCAAGTACTAAGTTGTTTTCAATTTCACTTTTTAAAAATTCAGAAAGTTCAGGACGAGACATGTGATAAACTTTTAAAAGAAGCGTTAAAAATGGGGTCTGTTTTAACTCAAGTCTTAAAATTTTGTCTGGAACAATTTTTTTATCTTTCATAGTCTAAACTTTTCACCAAGATATATTTTTTTTGCTGTTTCATCATTCACAAGAAACTCAGATGTGCCTTCAAGAAGAACTTTACCTTCATAAATTATATAGGCTCTATCGGTTATCTCAAGGGTTTCTCTTACATTATGATCGGTTAACAAAATTCCAATCCCTTGCTTTTTTAAATCTAATATAATTCCCTGTATTTCCTCCCTTGTTTTTGGATCTATACCTGTAAAGGGTTCGTCTAAAAGAAGGAATTTTGGATTTAAAACTAAACTCCTTGCTATTTCCACCCTTCTCCTTTCACCCCCTGAAAGGCTATAACCATAGGAATTTCTTAAATGAGAAATACCCATCTTTTCCATAACCTCTTCTGTTCTTCTCTTGCATTCTTCCTTACTAAATCCATTCATTTCAATAACTCCATAAATATTATCATAAACTTTTAAACCCCTAAATATTGATGCTTCCTGAGGTAAATAACTTATACCCATTCTCGCCCTTTTATACATCGGTAAATTCGTAATATCAATATCATTTAAAAAAACTTTTCCACTGTTTGGCTTTATAACACCTATTATCATATAAAAACTTGTTGTTTTGCCAGCCCCATTTGGTCCTAAAAGACCAACTATTTCTCCCCTTTTTAATTCAATTGAAACTTCATTCACAACCTTTCTTCTTTTATATATCTTAACGAGTTTTTCTGTTCTTATTTTATCTTCCATTTTTAATTTTATTTAAAAATATAATTCCCTCAACTTTATCAAATCCTATTAAGTTTTTTATATTTCCATCTTCATCAAAAAAACTTTCTATAATATAAGTATTAATTATAACCTTTTCCTCTTTTTCTGTCAATATCTCAAGAGAAGAATTTTTCAAAATTTTGCCTTTCTCAATTTTTTTATCCTTAAATTTAAGTTCTATTCCTTCTCCCCTTGCATTGCCCTTCTCAAAATAAAGAACTGGATTTCCTTTTAAGTAAGCAACTTCTTCTTTTTCAAGATAAATAAGAGTGTCACCTTCTGCATTTTCTTTTTCAGTTTCAATTTTGACATTTCCAACAAGATAAAGGGTATCAGGAACAACTTCTATTTTTTTCCCATAAAGATTTATAATTTTATTTTCAGAAATTATTTGAATTTTTTCTATAAAATTTATAATTCCCTTTTTTCTTTTGAAGTCGTAATTTGCTTCATCACAAAAAATTTTGATTTCCCCTTTTTCTATCAAAATATTTCCTTTTGCAACTGCAAATTTTTCTTTAGAAAAATACTTTATATTTTCAGCAAATATAACCTCTTCTTTACCCTTAACCTTTACATTTTCAAAAAATCCTGCTTCTTCCTTTAAAAAATTATACTTTGCCCTTTTACAAGATATTTCTATTTCCTCACCTTTTATATTTACATTACCATATATAAATCCTGAATCAACATCACTACTTTTAAAAATTAATGCACTATCACCTGTTATTAATGTTTTACCATCGCTCAAATTTATATTTCCTTTAGCAACAATCAAATCCATCCCCATTTTTGGTATTATCTTTATGGAATCTGCCTCATAGGAAAATTTAGTGATTAACAAAACCAAAATTAAATTCATTCCCCTTCCCCTTTAACTCTCCCCTTTATTATTATCTCCTTTAAATTCCTTTTAGTTATAAAACCCTTTCCATAGGTTACATTATTTTCCTGAAAAAATACAACATCTTTATCAGACTTTGCTACTTTTAAACTATCTATCCAGATAATTTCTTCTGTGAAAAGGCTCTCTTTTTCATGTTTTAGAATTACATTTTTTCTTGCCAAAATATTTAAATTCTTTTTATTAACCCAACCTGAATCTCCTTTTAATTCACCTATTTTTACTCCGTCAGAATCATAAAAGATTACTTTAAAATTGTATAAAAATACTGAATCTTCTCGGTCAACAACATTTTTTGCAAAAAGTTCAAAAGATTTTACCTTGCCTCTGCTTTCTATTAAATGAATTCCTTCAAAACCTGATTCTGTTTTCTCTTTTTTTGGGACTTCACTTTTTTTACAAAATCCAAGAATTAAAAATAAAATTAATATTACTTTTTGAGTTTTTTCCATTTCCTTGTGTATCCAAATCTATCATGAATCCAAGCCCATTGAGAAGGATTTTTCTTAATCCATTCCTCAAAATTTTCAAAAATCTTTTTAGCATCAATCTCTTTTTGACCCGTTAACTCAAAATCTCTTATCTCAATTATATATTTATTTCCTTCTTTCCAAATACCCATTAAAATAACTTCAGGATTTATTTTATATATGATTCTAAAAGGTCCTTCTGGGACCCAAATCTTTTTTTTAAAAAACTCAGTCTCTATACATTTACCTTTAGAACTCTGGTCCAAAAGAATGCCTACACATTCCCCATTCTTTAAAGCCCTTATTATTTTTATTGCTTCATTTCTATAAATTACATTTATATTTTCTTTTCTTCTAAACCAGTTTATAATTTCATCAATTTCATTTGTATAAACACGAGACGCAACAACATTTACAGGATAATTTTTTCTTTTAAAATAAATTGGTATCAATTCCCATAAACCAAGATGAAGGGTAAGAGCGAGAACACCTCTTTTTTTTTCAAACTTTTTTTCAAGTATTTCTTCTCCCTTTGTT
>JBDRZF010000196.1:0-3243 GCA_039803805.1 Caldifarciminota bacterium | reverse complement strand
GCCTTGCAATTCCTATCCCGGGATCGTTTGTTAAAACCCTCTCAATTTTCTTATCAGAAATTTTTTCTCCATCGGCAACTATTACCTGTCCTGCATGAATGCTATATCCTATTCCAACTCCTCCTCCATGATGAACAGAAACCCAGGAAGCACCAGAAGAGGTATTTAAAAGGGCATTTAAAATTGGCCAATCAGCAATTGCATCTGAGCCATCCTTCATCCCCTCTGTTTCTCTATTGGGTGATGCAACAGAACCTGTATCAAGATGATCCCTTCCTATAACAATCGGTGCTTTTACCTTTCCTTCCCTTACAAGTTTATTAAATAAAAGACCTGCCTTATCTCTCTCACCATAACCAAGCCAGCATATTCTTGCAGGAAGCCCTTGAAAAGGCACCTTTTCTCTTGCAAGTCTTATCCATCTTAAAAGGGATTCATTTTCAGGGAAAAGTTTACAGATTTCTTCATCAGTAGTATAAATATCCTGTGGGTCACCTGAAAGGGCAACCCATCTAAAAGGTCCTTTACCTTCACAAAATAGTGGTCTTATATATTCAATAACAAAGCCTGGAACACGAAAAGCGTCTTTAACACCTGCTTTTTGTGCCTGACCTCTTATATTGTTTCCATAATCAAAGGCAACCGCACCCCTTTTTTGCATTTCAAGAATTGCTTCCATATGCCTTGCTATTGACTCATAAGACCTTTTCAAATATTCATCAGGATTTTTTCTCCTTAATTCAATCGCTTCTTCTAAAGACATCTTACCTGGAACATAACCATTTAAAGGATCATGGGCAGAAGTTTGATCTGTAACAACATCAGGAATTATTCCCATTTTTACAAGTTCTGGATGAATATCAGAAGCATTACCCACAAGACCTATTGATCTTGGAATTTTCTTTTTTACCGCTTCATCAACAAGCCTTAATGCTTCTTCAAGATCATAAACCATCATATCACAAAATCCTTGCTTTACTCTTCTTTCAATTCTCTTAGGATCCACTTCAACATCAAGAATAACTCCTTCATTCATAGTAACAGCAAGTGGTTGAGCACCTGACATACCTCCCATTCCAGCAGTCAATACAAATTTACCCCTTAAAGAACCCCCAAAATGTTTCCTCGCACAGGCTGCAAATGTTTCATAAGTTCCCTGTATTATTCCCTGTGTTCCTATATATATCCATGAGCCTGCTGTCATCTGTCCATACATAATAAGCCCCATTGCTTCAAGTTTTCTAAAATAATCTAAAGTTGCCCATGCAGGAACAAGCAAAGAATTGGCTATTAAAACCCTTGGTGCCCATTCATGGGTTTTAAATATCCCGACAGGTTTCCCCGATTGAATTAAAAGGGTTTCATCATTCTCAAGATTCTTTAAAGCCTCTACAATTGCCCAGAAACATTCCCAATTTCTTGCAGCCTTCCCTGTGCCTCCATAAACTATTAATTCCTCAGGTTTTTCAGCAACATCTGGGTCAACATTGTTCATAAGCATCCTTAAAGCAGCCTCTTGAACCCAACCTTTACACTGAATTTCCTTACCCCTTGGTGCTTTAACAGGCTTATACTCCATTTTCTCAATTTCAAAAACTTTCTTTTTCATAAAACCTCCTAAAATTTTGTTCTTTCAGGATAACTTGTTTTATATGGAATAAAACCTCTTAATTCTTCTAAACCTCTTTTAATTCTAAAAATAACTTCCTCTTTTCCAAGTATTTCCATTATTTCAAAAAGTCCTGGCCCTACCTGTTTACCAGTTAATAAAATTCTTAATGGATGAATAATAAAGGCAGTTTTAACATTATTTTCCTTTGCCTTTTCTCTCACAATTTTCTCCAAGTTTTCTTTATTAAATTCATTTAATATATTTATTTCGCTCAAAACCTCCTCGAGTATTTCAAAAACTTCAGGATATATAAAATACTTATCAATTCCCTCCTTTTCATATTTGTATTCTCTTGTAAAAAAATAATCAGCAAATTCGGGAAACTCTTTAAAAGTTCTAATTCTTGTTTTAAATAAAGGAATTATTTTTTTTAAAATTTCAATATGCCTTTCTTTTTCAAACCATTCTTTTTTTTCAAAAAATTTTAAAGATTCATTAAGTATTTTTTCATCCGTTGAATTTTTTATATATTCTGAATTCATCCAGATTAGTTTGTTTATATCAAATATACAGGCTCTTTTGTTAACTTTTTTAATATCAAATATTTTAATCATTTCTTCTTTAGAAATTATTTCTCTATTATCTCCAGGTGACCAACCCAAAAGGGCAAGGAAATTGAAGAGGGCTTCTGGTAAAAAACCTTCTTCTTTAAATTCTGTTATTGAAGTTGCGCCATGCCTTTTTGAAAGTCTTTTTTTATCAGGACCAAGAATCATTGGAAGATGGGCAAATTGTGGAATTTCCCAGCCAAATGATTTATAAAGTAAAATTTGTTTTGGTGTATTTGAAATATGGTCATCACCTCTTATAACATGGGTAATTCCCATAAAATGGTCATCAACAACACAGGCAAGTTGATATGTTGGAGAAAGATCAGGTCTTAATATAACAAAATCTTCAATTTCTGAATTATCAAATTCTATTTCTCCATGAATTAAATCAAAAAATTTTGTTTTTCCTTCTGGAATTTTAAACCTTATAGCCTTTTTTCTACCCTCTTTTTCTAACTTTTCAATTTCTTCTTTACTTCTTTTAAGACATGTTCTTGGGTATTTAAAGGGTTTTTTTAAAATTTTTGCTTCTTCTTTATATCTTTCAAGTTCTTCTTCTGTGCAAAAACAATAATAGGCTTTCCCTTCTTTTAGCAATTTAAAAGCATATTCTCTATATATCTCAAGCCTTTTTGATTGATAAATTATTTCTCCATCCCATTTAACACCTATCCATGAAAGACCATCAATGATTATTTTAATCCAGTCTTCTCTTGACCTTTCAGGATCAGTATCCTCTATTCTTAAATAAAATTCTCCATTTTGATTTTTTGCAAACAAATAATTATAAATGGCAGTTCTAACACCTCCTACATGAAGTGCACCTGTTGGGGAAGGAGCAAATCTCACTTTCACCATTTTATTTCAAGTTCAAGAAAAGGGAAATTTTTTATTGGGGAAAAAATTGTTTCAATTTCAATTTTAATTCCTATTTCTTCAAAAGCCCCTTCTATAAAACCTTTTATTTCTTCCTCAACAAATTCATTGAACTCTTCAAATTTTTCTATTTTAATTCTAACC
>JBDRZF010000195.1:0-3255 GCA_039803805.1 Caldifarciminota bacterium | reverse complement strand
TTATTTTTATAGCCTTTGCCATTTTATTAAAAGAATTTGCAAGTTTCCCTAACTCATCTTCTGAAGATACTTTAAGATTAATATCAAAAATACCCTCTTGAATCATTGAAGACGCATGGATTAAATCTTTTACTCGCGAATGAATGACTTTGTGAATAAAAAAAGCAACTAAAAAGGCACTTAAAAAAATTATCACAAAAGTCCATAAGAGCATCTTTTTTCTATAATCATTCAATGCTTCATACATTAAATCCATTGAAAGAGCAACATCAAGGACTCCAAGCACTTTTTGAGTAGGTGGATGAAAATGACAGTCACTTTCAGAGCATTCTTCTGAATTTAGGATAGGTGTAATTATACCTATTACTTTTGAATTCTTTAAATGAAAAGTTCTTGCTTTTTCATAAATATTTAAAAAAACAGGTGGGCTTTCTTTTTTATGACAGGGATAGCAGGCTTCAGTTTTTTTATCTACAGTCCTTCCTACTTCTTTTTCATTAAGAGAAAACACAATTTTACCATCTTTATCATATATTCTTATAAGTTTAACATCTTGGTCTTTTGAAATATTAGAAAAAATTTCTCTTATTTCTTCTTTTTTGTTTAAAAGCATGGCTTTATAAACACTTCTTAGGATTACATTGCTCGTATTATTACCAGAAATAACAAGGAGTCTTTTGATATTGGAGGAATGAGTTTCTATGTTAAAGATGGAAAAAAATATAAAAAATATTGTAAGAAGAATAAATACAAAAATGAATAACTTAATCCATAAATATTCTTTTAAAATTCGCATTAAGTAAATAATATTATAAAGTAAATTGATTGATTATTCATATTTTGTTAAGTTAAAATTTAATTATGAAATTTTCAGAAAGAATTGAAAAATTTCCTCTTTATTTTTTTGAAGAAATTGATAGGTTAAAAAAGGAATATGGTGAAGAAGTTATTGATTTTGGAATTGGTGATCCTGACATTCCTACGGATGAGAGAATAATTGAAGCACTTTGTAAGGCGGCAAAAAATCCAAGATATCATAAATATTCACCATATCAGGGTTTTAAAGAATTAAGAAAAAAAGTAAAAGAATGGTATGAAAAAAGATTTGAAGTAACGCTTAATGAGGATGAAGAAGTTCTTGTTCTTATAGGGAGTAAAGAAGGTTTATCCCATCTTCCTTATGTAATCATTGATGAAGGAGATTATGCTATAATTCCTTCTCCTTCCTATCCTGCATATAAAAATTCCTGCAAAATGGCAGGTGCAGAAATATTTGAAATATTTCTAAAAGAGGATAATGATTTCTATCCTGATTTATCCTTGATACCTGAAGAAATTCTTAATAAAACAAAGGTTTTTTATATAAATTATCCTAACAATCCAACAGGACAGACAACAAACCCAGAATTCTTTAAAGAAATTTTAAGAATTGCACAAAAATATGATTTTTTAGTTGTAAATGATTTTGTTTATTCTGAAATTTATTACAAAGAACCTACTGAAAGCATTTTAAAATATGATAGGAATAAGGAATTTTCTATTGAATTCCATTCCTTTTCAAAAACTTTTAATATGACAGGATGGAGACTTGGGTTTTGCTGCGGAAACAAAAAAGTAATAGAGAATTTATTAAAATTTAAATCAGTAATTGATAATTCCCAATTTGGTGCAATTCAGGAAGCAGGAATGGTTGCTCTTGCGCTCATAGATGAGATAGGGGAAAAAATGAGAGAAATTTATAAAAAAAGAAAAGAGAAAATTTTAGAATTTTTAAAAAGAAAAAAAATAAAATTTTTTGAACCAAAAGCGACATTTTATATATGGATAAAAACTCCTTATTCTTCCTATGAATTTTGTATAGATACTTTAAAAAATACTAAAGTTTTGATAATTCCGGGTGATGGATTTGGTGAAGGTGGAAAGGGATTTGCAAGGTTTTCTTTAACAGTTCCTGATGAAAAAATAGAAGAGGGGATTAAAAGGCTTGAAAGAATATAAAATAAGAGTATTAAAATTCGGGGGAAGTTCAGTTGCAAGAATAAATTTTATAAAGAGGATTGCCTCAATGATAAAAAAATTAAGAGAAGAGGGGATATTTCCTGTAATTGTTGTCTCTGCAATGGGTGATACAACAGATAAACTCTTATATATGGCAAAGAAGATTTCAAAAAATCCTGATAAAAGGGAACTTGATATGCTTCTTTCATCAGGAGAAAGAATATCAATGGCGCTACTTGCAATGGCTCTAAAAGAGAAAGGTGTGCCTGCAAGGTCATTCACAGGTTCACAGGTCGGAATAATAACTGATACAAGACATGGAAATGCAAGAATAATTGATATAAAATGTGAAAGAATTAAGGAGGCAATTAAGAAAGGAGAAGTCCCTATAATTGCAGGGTTTCAAGGAATAAGTCTTGAAAAAGAGGTAACAACGCTTGGAAGAGGAGGAAGTGATTTAACTGCTGTTGCAATTGCAAAGGCATTAAATTTAAAAGAAGTTTATATTTATACTGATGTGGATGGTGTTTATACTTTTGATCCAAAATTATTTAAAAAGCCAAAAAGGATTGAAAGACTTTCCTATGAAGAGATGCTTGAATTTTCAAAATATGGGGCAAAAGTTTTACATGATAGGGCTGTTTCACTTGCAGGTAAGGAAGGGATTATAATAAAAGTTCTTTCTTCTTTTAATTCAAAAGGAGGAACTATTATTGAGAGAATAAAGTTTATGGAAAAAAGAGAAGTAAAAGGAATCACTTTGAGCGAGAACAATACTCTTTTTTTAATGAAAGATGTTCCTTTAAATCCAGAATACCTATCTCAAGTTTTAACCCGTCTTACAGAGAATGGGGTAAATGTAAAATTATTTCTTCACGGTATTCCTTTAAATAATAAGTTTGATATGAGTTTTGTTGTTTCAGAGGAAGAAGAGAAGAAAGCAGAAGATCTATTAAAAAAATTTTTAAAAGAATTAAAGGGAGAAAAACTTATAAAAAAGCAAAATCTTTCAATTCTTTCATTAATTGGATACGGAATAGGGGAGGATATTGAGATTATTAAAGAAATTCTTGAAATATTTGCAAAAGAAAAAGTTCATGTTGAAGGCTTTTTTCCATCACAGGTAAGGCTGTCTTTTTTATTTTCAAAAGAAAAGGTTGAAAAGATAATTAAAAAAATAGCAAAAAAATTCAATCTTTCTAAATGAGAAAAATAAAACCAGCACTCTTTATACTTGTTGGATATCTATTTATAATT
>JBDRZF010000194.1:0-3257 GCA_039803805.1 Caldifarciminota bacterium | reverse complement strand
TTCTTTTTTCTTACATGTTTTTATTATAGTTTCCTTTTACATAAAAAGAGAAAGGGAAAAAATTTATCTTCCCCAAACTGTTTTTTATATAGAAATTAAAGAAGCAGTAAGTGAAGGTAAATTATTGGAAAAAACATCCGAGGAATCAGGAATTGTGGAAAAAATAAGAGAAATCCCTAAAAGAGCAAAAAAGAAAGAGGAAAAGGTGAAGAAAGAAGGGATTCCCCACCTTTCATTAAAAGGAGGAGGAAAAGCAAAATTAAGTATAAACATACCTTATTCATATTATTTTGGAATTCTTTTACAAAAAATAAGTGAAAATTGGAATTATACCCATTTACATAAAGATACTTTAAGGGCAACAATATATTTTGTAATATTAAAAGATGGTTCGCTTCAAGATATAAGGATTGAAAAACCCTCAGGAGATTTAATTTTTGATCAATCTGCGTTAAGGGCAGTTATATTAACCAAAAGGGTTCCACCCTTGCCAGAAGAAATGAATATGGAATTCTTAAGGGTTTATCTTGAATTTGAAGTGCCGTGAAAAAGATAATTTTTATAATTTTTCCGTCTATCCTTTTCTCACAAGGAGAAGTTTATTTAAAATTAAAAGGAGGAGAAGCAAAAAAACTTGATATTGGTATATTCCCTCTTGGTCTTTTTGAAAAAATCTCACCTGAATTAAAGAGGAAATTAAAAGAAGTTCAGAAAGTTTTAAGAGATGACCTTGAATTTTCCCTTTACTTTAGAATTACAATTCCTGATTCAAATATTTTAGAAAAAAAACACTATTCTGATTTTGCCTTCTGGAGAAATCTTGGCTGTAATATACTCTTAAGAAGTGAAACAAAAGAAAAGGATAACACTATAATAGTTGAACTTATTGACATTGCTCTTGGAAAAAGAATCGCAAGAGAAAACTTTTCACTTTTACTTCCTGAAAGAAAATTAGCCCATAAAATAGCAAATTTTGTTGTGAAAAAATTAACAGGAGAGGATGGAATATTTGAAACCTATATTGTTTTTACGGTTGATATAAATGAAAAAAGGGAACTTTATATGATGGATTATGATGGATATAATATAAGAAAAATACAGGCTGAAGGTGAAAAAAAACTTTTCCCAAGAGTATCTTATTGTGGTCAAAAGATAGTTTATTCAACTTACATAAAAAAAGATTTAATGGGAGTTTATTTAATAGATTTAGAAAATAATAAAATCTCCCTTTTAATTTCAGAAAAGGGGTTAAATCTTCCCGGAGGTTTTTTCCCAAACTCAAAGGAATTATGTATTACTTTATCAAAAGATGGTGACCCTGAAATATACATTTTAAATATGGAGAACAAAAAGTTAAAAAGATTAACATATTCCCCTTTTATAGAGATATCTCCCACAGTTTCAGGTAAAGGGAAAGAAATAGCCTTTGTATCTGATAGATTAGGCTCTCCTCATATTTTTGTAATGGATAAAGATGGATTAAATTTAAGGAGAATAACTTATGAGACAAGTTATAACACTTCACCAAATTGGTCACCAAGGGGAGATTTTATAGTCTATGTTGCTTCTGATGAAGAAGGAAAAAATCAAATATATCTGACAGACCCTTTTGGTGAAAACACCTTTAGATTAACCTATGAAGGTTCAAATGAAGACCCCTGTTTTTCACCAGATGGGCTTCATATAGTTTTTGTTTCTACAAGGGAAGGCTCTTATGATATATATGTGATGAACTTTGATGGCTCAAATGTAAAGAGATTAACAAATATTGGCAATTGCCATTTTCCATACTGGTCAGGCATACCAAAATAATTTGATTTTTTATTTTTTTTAAAAATATAATTAAACTCTATGGGTTTTGAAATAGTTGGTATTTCAAGTTATGTTCCCGAAACTATTTTAACAAATTTTGACCTTGAAAAAATAGTTGAAACATCTGATGAATGGATAACAGAAAGAACAGGAATAAAAGAAAGAAGAATTGCAAAAGATGATGAAGTTACATCTGACCTTGCAGCAAAGGCAACACTCAAACTTTTTAAAGAAATCAATTTTGACCCATTAAAAATAGATGCAATAATATTTGCAACAGCAACTCCTGATAACTTAATTGCATCAACGGCATGCAATTTTCAAACAAAAATAGGAGCAAAAAATGCCTTTGCTTTTGATATTTCTGCTGCCTGTCCGGGATTTTTATACGGTCTTATAATTGCTGATTCCTTTTTAAGAAATGATAAAATAAATTATGTTTTGGTTGCCGGAGCAGAAACACTTTCAAGATATCTTGACTGGCTTGACCGAACTACCTGCGTTCTTTTTGGCGATGGTGCTGGTATAATCCTTCTTAAAAAGGATAATAGCAAGAATAAAATTATTGCCTGGGACCTTGGCTCAGATGGAAGCCTCAGGGATTTACTCATAATGCCAGCAGGTGGAGTTTCTTTTCCATTTTCATTAGAGGCACTTGAAAAAAGGATGTGTTATATAAAGATGAAAGGAAGAGAAGTATTTAAAAATGCAGTTTTAAAAATGCAGGAATCAACTGAAAAGGTTATTGAAATGGCAAAAATAAAACCTTCTGAAATAGACTGGGTTATTCCTCATCAAGCAAATATAAGAATAATAGAGGCATTGAGAGAAAGACTAAATATTCCAAAAGAAAAAGTATATGTAAATATAGAAAAATATGGGAATACAAGCGCAGCATCAATTCCAATTGCTTTAAGTGAAATGATTGAAAAAGGACTTTTAAAGAAAGGACAGATTATATTGATGACCTCTTTTGGAGCGGGATTTACCTGGGGAACAATCTTAATGGAATGGTAAAAAATTACGCATTAATTTTTACAGGACAAGGATCTCAATGGGTTGGAATGGGTAAAAAAATTTATGAAAAAAGTCAGAAATTTAAAGAAATTTTTGATAGATGTGAAGAAATTTTAAATTTGCCTTTAAAAAAATTGTGTTTTGAAGGACCTGAAATTGAACTTACAAAAACAATTTATGCGCAACCTGCGATTTTATCTTTTAGTATTGGTATTTTTGAAATATATAAAGAAAAGGTTGAAGAAAAACCACTTTGTGCATTCGGACACAGTTTAGGTGAGTTTACGGCTCTTTATGCAGGAGAAGTTCTTTCTTTTGAAGATGTCCTTGAAATTGTGAAAGAGAGAGGGAAACTCATGCATGAAGCAGGAGAAGAATTTCCGGGTAGTATGGCAGCAATAATAGGAATTGAAGAGGAAGAAGTAAGG
>JBDRZF010000193.1:0-3277 GCA_039803805.1 Caldifarciminota bacterium | reverse complement strand
TATAGAACTTCAGGAAAAACTTTTTGAATTAAAGGAACTATTTAATGAAATAATGACACCTGAATTGAAAAAGATTTTAGAGGAAATAAAAGAAGCAATTAAAAAATTTGACCCTGAGAAACTAAAAGAGGCATATAAAAATCTTGTTTTAAATCAGGAGATTTTGAAAGAACAGATTGAGCGGATGAAGGAGTTTCTTGAAAAAGTGAGGCAGGAAATAAAGTTAAAAGAACTTATTGAAAGGATGAAGAAGATGGAAGAGAAAATGGGAAGGATGGTAAAAGATATGGAGAAAATTTCTTTAAGTGAGTTTGAAAATTTAAAAGAAGAAATGAAAAATTTGTTAAAGGATATGGAAGAAATTTCAAAAAGTTTTAAGGATGAAGAAAAAAAGATCGGTGAAAAAATTGGGGAGGCGAAAGAAGAAATTGAGTTTGCAAATAAAGATTTAGAAATTTCAAAGGAAATGTTTTCAAAGGGTGAAAAAAACTGCAAAGGGAAAATGTCTTCTTCAAAAGAACATGTTAGAAAGGCAAGAGAAAAAACAGAGGAGGCTTTAAGTAATCTTTTTTCAATGAGAAATAAAATTTCTCAACAAAAACTTGATGAGATATTTTTCTCTTCAATATTTCTTTCTGAAAATCAAGGGAAGATAACAAAAAAAATTGAAAAAAGAGAAAATATTGAAGATTTGGAGGACGAAATTTTTAAAAATAAAGAAGCAATAAGGAGATTTAAAGATAAGGTGAGTGAGATTGCAAAGATAAATTTTATGTTTCCAAAAAAAATTTTAAATTATGTATTTTCAGCCCACTATAAATCAGAAGAACTTTATGAAAAAATTAAAATATTTGAATTCAAAGACTTAAAAAATATTTCCGAAGAAATAGAGAATTATCTAAATCTTATTTCTCTTGAAATACTAAAAATAAAAGAAGAGGGACAAGGGGAGGGGACTTCATCTGCTTTAATGGAGGCTTTGAAAAGACTTTCACAAATTATAAAAGAGCAATCTCATATAAACGAATTAACTCAAAGTATTTTACCCTTAGAAATTGGTGAAGCACCTTCAGAAGAAGTATTAAGGTCAATTGAAAGGATTGCAGGTATGCAAAAATCACTCGCAGAAAAATTAAAGGAAATGCTTGAAGAACTTAAAGGTAGTGAGGGTATAGAAGAACTTGAGGGAAAATTGGAAAGGATTGCGGAAGAAATGAAAAAAATTTCAGAAGAAATTGAAAAAGGTGAGGTTAAAAGGGAAATTATAGAAAGGCAGGAAAGGATACTTTCAAGAATGCTTGAAATTCAAAGGTCTGTATATAAAAGAGAATTTACTCAAAAAAGATATGCTGAAAGACCAAAACCTTACACACCGATGCCTTCTCCAAAAGAAATAGTAGAGGAGGATAAAATAATAAAGATAAATTTAATAAAAGTTTTAAATTCAAATATTCCTTATGATGATAAAAAGATATTTATAGATTATTTAAATTCTCTTTTAAAGTGAATTTTCAGGAAATATATAATACTCTCTTTGAAATTTTTTACGATAAAGAAGATTTTGAAAAATTTGTAGAGATTTTAAAAAAAGAAATTCCCACATGTATAAGGGTTAATTTCATAAAAATAGAAAAAAAGGAACTTTTAAAAATTTTAAAGGAAAAGGGATTTGAAATTAAAAAAAATGATATTATTCCCTATGCATTGGAAGTTTTAAAAGAACCTTTTGAAATATCAAAAACAATTGAACATTATTTGGGTTTTTTTTATATTCAAAGCCTCTCTTCAATGATACCAGTAGAAATTCTTAATATAAAAGAAGAAGAAAAAATTCTTGATATATGTGCTGCACCTGGGTCAAAAACAACACAGGCAGGTATTTCTTTAAAGAATAAAGGAGTTATAGTTGCCAATGATATAAATATAGATAGACTAAAGGCTCTTTCTCATAATATTGATAGAATTGGACTTTTAAATGTAGTAATTACAAAAATTCAGGGTGAGAAAATAGGAGATATCTTTTTTGAAGAATTTGATAAAGTGATAGTTGATCCGCCTTGTTCTTCTCTTGGTATGTTGGAAAAATATCCTGATATTTTGAAATGGTGGCATCCAAGGGAAATAGATAAATTCTATAGAATTCAAAGAGAGATATTTAAATCTGCAATAAAAGCCCTAAAGCCTGAAGGAAAGGTTGTTTATTCAACATGTACTCTTTCAATTAAAGAAAATGAGTATTTAATAGATGAAATGGTTAAAAACTATCCCCTTGAGATAGTTGAAATAAAAAATGAAAAGATTCCATCAAGAAAGGGATTCAAAAAATTTAAGGATATTTTATTTTTAGATGATATTGAAAAGACAATAAGAATATATCCTCAGGATATTCTATCAGAGGGTTTTTATATTGCTCTTTTGCGTAAAAAGGATACCATAAAAAGGGAGAAGAAATTTTATTTAAAAGATGATAGAAAACTTCTTGATATTGATGATAGAGAAATAAAAGAAATATTCTTATTTCTTGAAGATGAATTTGGGCTTTTAAGGGAAAATTTTGAAGATTTTTTATTTTATATTAAAAAAGATGAAATATGGATTTTATCAAAAAAGATTAAAGAAATCATAAATCCCTTTGATTTAAGGAGAGGAATGAGATTTTTAAGAAAATATTCAAAGGGATATAAACTCACAACAAATTTTGTCCAAGTTTTTGGGAAACTTATAAAAAATAGAAGGTTAGAAATAGAAAATTTTGAAGACGCAAGAAATTTCCTTTTAGGTAAGGATATAAAGATTTCTTCAAAAATAAAAGGACAGGTCGTAATTTTTTATAAAGATTTTCCACTTGGTGTTGGTGTAATTCAAAATGATGTTTTAAAGTCGCAGGTTCCAAAGTCAAGGAGAATATTTGAAATAAAAGGATAAAATTTTATATAATAAAAAACTTATGGATAAAGGAGAAAGATTATTTGAAGAAAGTAAAAGACTTTATGAGAAAGGAAAAATCTGGGAAGCAATACCCAAATTAAAAGAGGCAATAAAAATACATCCAAATTATGCAGATTATCATAACCTTTTAGGATTATGTTATTATAGTCTTGGTCTTTTTAAAGATGCTATAAAAAGTTATGAGAAAGCTCTTAAAATAAATCCTGATTATATTGAAGCAAATATAAATATGGCTATTGTTTTGAATGACATAGGAGAATTTGAGAAATCCTCAAAATATTATGAAAAAGCAGTTTTACTTGAAAAAGGAAGTGGTAGAATTCCACAA
>JBDRZF010000192.1:0-3285 GCA_039803805.1 Caldifarciminota bacterium | reverse complement strand
CTTGAAAATGTGATAAAAGAAATATATGGAGAGAAAAAAGTAGAAGGAATAATAATTCAAAATGTTAAAACTGAAGAGGAAAGAAAAATCCCTGTCTCTGCAGTTTTTATTTTTATAGGATTCATACCAAATTCTGAAATATTGAGGGGAATAGCAAAAATTGATGAGGATGGAGGAGTTATAACGAATGAAAAAATGGAAACAGATACGCCAGGCATTTATGCAGTTGGAGATGTTAGAAGTAAATCATTAAGACAGATTGTAACAGGTGCATCAGATGGGGCAATTGCAGCAATGGCAGCTTATGAATACATAGAGGAAAACTTTAAGTGAGAGAATTTGGATTTTATTCTCTTTTTTTCTCCTTTATTTTTGGAATTTTTTCCTTTTTCTTTTATATTTATGGATTTTATAAAAATAGTAAAAGATTTTTAATAAGTGCTAAAAGATCTTTAGTTTCCGAGATTCTTTTAATTATAATTTCTTCAATTTCTTTAATCTATTTATTAATCACAAAGGATTACGAAGTAGAATATGTAGCAAGTTATGTAAGTAATACTTTAAATCTTCTATATACCCTTTCAGCATTTTGGGCAGGACTGGAAGGCTCGCTCCTTTTCTGGTGTTTTATTCAAGGAATATTTATACTTTTTTTACTTCTCAGAGACAGAGAAAAAGATGTTGATAACTATTCTTATTTGTTTTTAAATTCAATACTTTTATTTTTCCTTACCTTAACATTTTTCTTTGCCAATCCATTTAAAAAATTACCATTTAAAATATCTGATGGAAATGGCTTAAATCCTCTTCTCCAAAATTTTTGGATGCTTATCCATCCACCATTTTTATATCTTGGTTATATAGGTTTTTCAATTCCCTTTGCTTATACTCTTTCTTTTTTAATTTTAAAAAAAGATGATGAATATTCAAAGGAAAGAATAAGGAAATGGAGTTTATTCTCATGGCTTTTACTTTCCATTGGAATATTTACAGGTGGAAAATGGGCTTATGTAGAACTTGGCTGGGGAGGATACTGGGGATGGGACCCTGTTGAAAATGCCTCATTTTTACCATGGCTAACGGCAACTGCCTTCTTACATACTCAGATACTTGAGAAAAGAGAAAACATATTTAAAAGATGGAACATTTTTTTAATCTTTTTAACCTTTTCTCTTGTTATCCTTGGAACTTATATAACAAGAAGCGGAATAATATCTTCTGTTCACGCCTTTTCTGAATCAAAAATAAGTCCACCATTCATCATATTTTTAATCCTTGTAAGTATATTTTTCTTTTATTTATTTATAAGAAGATATAAATCATTAAAGAGTGATAAAAAAATTGAAGGAATAATAACAAAAGAGGGAACTTTTTATCTATTATCAATGATTTTAATAATTATTGCAATAATAATTTTTATAGGAACCTTTTATCCCATACTCTCTGAAATAATTATAGGAGAAAAAATAAGTTTAGGCATAGAGTTTTTTAATACAGCAACACCTCCCTTTTTTATAATAACTCTCTTCTTAATTGCAATATGCCCTCATTTAGGGAAAAAAGAATTTATTCTTAAAGATTTTTTTAAAAAAACATATCTTGTAATAATTTTGACAGGAATAAGTTTTTTAACACTATTTTTTTTAGGAGTCAAAAAATTTTACCCTTTGGTCACTTATGTAATCTCTCTATTTTTCATTTATTCTCTAATTGTGAATTTTTTAAAAGATCTAATTTACAAAAAAAATATTTGGAAATATTCTTCCCACTTAATTCACCTTGGTATTATTATTACTGGAATAGGAATAAGTGCTTCAAACTCCTATAAAATTAAAGAGGAAATTTCTTTAAAGGAAGAAGAAGAGATTAAAATAGGGGATTTTTTATTACATTATAAAGGGATTGATTTTATTTCAAATCCCCATTATGAGGCAATATCTTCAAAGATTTATGTAAAAGAAAATGGTAAATATCTTGGAATTTTAAAACCTGAAATGAGATTTTATAAAAAATGGGAAGAACCTTCATCGGAAATTGATATAATACCAAAAATTGAAGGAGATATATATATAGTGTTAAAAGGTTTTGATAAAGAAAAAGCCTATTTTGAGTTTCATTATAATCCATTAATAAATTTTGTGTGGAGTGGAATATTTTTTATAATTATTGGTGGAATAATTTTAATTATTAAAAGATGATTGGAATTTTATCGGCAACAATATTGTTTATATTTCTAATTTACTTTGTAATTGAACCTCTTTTAAAGAAAAAATAGATTCTAAACAACTTTTAAGTTTATTTTTAACTTCTTCCATATTTATTTTTTTCCCAATTATTTTTTCCATTGAAGTAACTTTTTTTTGAAGCCCGCACGGGAAAATATAATCAAAATATCTTAAATCTGTATTTACATTTAAGGCAAAGCCATGAAAAGAAACAAATTTTTTAACTGCTATACCTATTGAGCATATTTTTTCATCATTTACCCACACACCAGGATTTTTTTCATTTTTTTCTCCATTTATTCCATATTCTTTTAGCATTTTTATAATAGATTCTTCTATATTGTTTACAAATTTCTTTATTCCTATATCTATATAAAATATTAAATAACCAACAATCTGCCCCGGACCATGATATGTTACATCTCCCCCTCTTTCAACTCTAAATATCTCTATACCCATTTGCTTTAAAAAAGATGGAGAAATTTTAAAATTTTTTTCTTCTCCCCTTTTTCCAAGTGTATAAACATGATTATGTTCAGTAAATATTATTATATCAGGGATCTCCCCTTTTACTCTTTTTTCATGCAAATTTTTTTGAAGATCCCATACTTCTTTGTAATTTGAAAAACCAATATCTAAAAAAATATAATCTCTCATAAAAGATTTTTTATTTTTTTGTATACAATATTTGAAGAACCACTTAAAGAAATAATTGCTCTTTTAGCATTCTCTCCTGCTTTTTTTCTTTCATTCTCATCAAAAATTAACCTCTCTAAAACTTCTTCAAATTCCATCTCATCTTTTATTTTGTATCCACCTTTATTTTTTAAAAGGGCATTTGCAACTTCTTTAACATTTTCTATACTCCTTCCAAATATAACAGGAATACCAAAAAATGCTGGTTCCGAAAGATTATGTCCACCATGATTTCCAAATGTTCCACCAACAATTGCAATATCACTTATCTTCCATACATGTATAAGATCTCCTAATGTATCAAGAATGAAAACTTTTTTATTGGGAAATGGAACTTCACTCCTTTTTTCATATTCTATTCCCT
>JBDRZF010000191.1:0-3297 GCA_039803805.1 Caldifarciminota bacterium | reverse complement strand
CTCATAAATTTTTAAATAATTTTTTCTTTTACCAGTCTAAAATGTTATGGTATTCTCCAATTACTTGACTTTAATTGATTTTTTTACCTATAATTTAACTTTTAATTAAGGAGGAAATATGAAAAAGTTTTTTATACTGCTTGCGGGAATTCTAATTTTATATGCAGATGAACTCTTATTCAAAATTGATAATCTTCCTTATGAGGAAATAGAAAATTTACAGAAAAATGGAATAGAGGTATGGGAATGGAATAAAGATTTTTCTCTTTGTGTTTCAAGTGAAGAAAATTTGCCAGAAAACTATAAAATAGAAGTGCTTGATAAAAATCCAAGAGATGAAAATTATTTTATTGTAAGACTCTTGGAAGATATAGATATTTCAAAGTATAAAAAATATGTAAAAGTTTTATGGAAAAAAGGCAATCTTTTGATTGTAAAGGATATATACAGGAAAAGACCAGAGGATTTAAAAGTAAGGGCTGAAATAAAATATATAAGGAAAAGAAAAATTAAAATTTCTTTTGAAAATCTTTATTTACCAGTAAAACCTTATTTCCAAAATCCAATTATAGAACAGATGATTTCCCAGATTGATTCTGCCACATGTTACAATTATTTAAAAAGACTTCAAAATTTCAGGACAAGAAATTCCCATCATGATAGTATTGGAAAGGCTGCTCAATATGTTTATAATAAATTTTTGGAGTTCGGACTTGATCATGTATATTATAGTTATCCAGGACAGGATCCATGGGGAGAATTTAAAGCAAAGAATGTTGTTGGAATAAAATATGGACAAACTGATACAGCATTTATAATATGTGCCCATCTTGATGCAACAGCAGGAAATCCTTATGGTTCAGAAAATGTTGCTCCTGGAGCAGATGATAATGGTTCTGGAAGTGCAGGTGTTTTAACTGCTGCAAAGGTTATGGCAAATTATAATTTCAGGCACGAAATAAGATTTATATGTTTTGTTGGTGAGGAACAGGGACTTATAGGAAGTGGAACATATGCTGATAGTTGTGCAAATGCCCAAAGCAAAATAAGGGGTGTTTATAATATGGATATGATATGTCATAGAGACCAGGGGAATGTTGAAGACCTTGATGCTGATGATAATAACCACTTGCCTTCAGCATACTTATCGGATACATTGATTCATTTTGGTTCTGTATATGTTTCTGAACTTCCAATAATTGAAAGACATTTGGGAGGAGGTGCTTCTTCTGACCATGCTTCTTTCCAACAGGCAGGATACCCTGCAATATTAACAATTGATGATGCAGTGGTAGGTGCAAACCCTTATATACACAGCACAGCTGATACAATAGGTCCTTCTGCAAATGATTTTAAACTAATGAAAAATAGCATAAAGGCAATTGTTGCAACTGTTGCTGAACTTGCAAAGGTTTTAGGACAGAAAATTTCTGAGAATGAAAAGTTTAAAAAGATCAATTTAACATTTAAAACATTTTCAAAACCGTTTATTTCAAAAGATTTTGGACTTTATTCTTCTTCAGGAAGAAAGATAAATTGTGATTTTTCAAAGGGTATTTATTTTATAAAAACAAAAGAAGGAAAATTTAAAATAATTTATTTGAAATAGTTTTCAATATAAAAGAGTAAAGAGGTTATATCAGAGGCTCTTATTCCTGGTATTCTTTGAGCCTGTCCTAAATTCAAGGGTTTATATTTTTTTAACTTTTCCCTTGCTTCAAAGGAAAGATTAGGAACTTTATCATAGTCAATCCACTCAGGTATTCTCTTTTTCTCAAGTTTTTCAAAATGTTTTGCTTCATTCAACTGCCTTTTTATAAATCCCTCATATTTTATTTCAATTTCTATTTTTTCCTTTAAATGAGGTGGAATTGGTTTTGCTTTATTTATTTTCATTAAATCATCATACTTAACCTCTGGTCTTTTTAAAAGTTCATCAAGTGTCAATGTTTCTTTAAAATTGTCATTACATACTTTTAAAGCATCTTCCCTTTTAATCCTTTCTTTTTTTAATCTCTCAATTTCCTCATCAACAATCTTTCTTTCTTCCAAAAATTTTCTATATTCACTTTCTTTTATAAGCCCAAACTTATATCCATAATGAATTAACCTTTCAGGTGCATTATCCTGCCTTAAAATTATTCTATATTCAGCCCTTGATGTAAACATCCTGTAGGGTTCATCAACTCCTTTTGTTGTAAGGTCATCTATTAAAACACCAATATAGCCTTCATTCCTTTTAATTACAAATGGTTCTTTTTTATCAAGATATAAAACTGCATTTATGCCTGCAACAATTCCCTGTGCCCCTGCTTCTTCATATCCACTTGTTCCATTTATCTGTCCTGCAAAGAAAAGACCTTTTATTATTTTTGATTCAAGCCATGGATAAAGTTGCCTTGGATCAGAAAAATCGTATTCAATTGCATATCCTGGTATAAGTATTTCTGCATTTTCAAGTCCTTTTATTGTTTTTAAAATCTTATATTGAATATCAACACCATAAGATGTTGAAAGACCTGAAATATATATGATATCTGAATCTTTTCCGTCAGGCTCTAAAAACAAAAGATGCCTTTCTTTATTTGGGAAATTAAAAACTTTTGCTTCAATTGAAGGACAATATCTTGGGCCTACTGATTTTATCTGACCTGTGAATAAAGGACATATCTCCCTGTATTCATTAACTATTCTATGAGTTTCAGGATTTGTATATGTTGTCCAGCAAACTTCTTGTTTTAAACTTAAAAAAGGATTTCTAAAGGAAAAACCTCTTGGATTTTCGTCTCCTTCTAAAATGCTTACTTTGCTAAAATCAATTGAACTTTTTTTTATTCTTGGTGATGTTCCTGTTTTAAGTCTTCCCAGATTAAATCCCAGTTTTCTCAAAGAATCTGATAATTTCTTTGATGGTCTTTCACCCATCCTTCCTGCCTTAAACTGTATTAACCCTATATGTATTACACCATTTAAAAATGTCCCGCCTGTTAATATTACCGCACCTGCATTTATTTTTCTTCCACTTTCTGTTATAACCCCTTTAACTTCTTTATCAGCAATTATTTCAATAACCTCATCTTCTAAAACAAAGAGATTTTCTTGAGAAAAAATAACTTCCTGCATCCTTTTCTTATACAATTCTCTATCAGCCTGTGCCCTTAATGACCATACTGCAGGACCCTTTTTTGTGTTAAGTAATCTAAACTGGATTCCTGTTTCGTCAATATTCTTTGCCATTTCACCACCAAGTGCATCTATTTCTTTTACAAGTTGAGCCTTTGCAACTCCACCTATTGA
>JBDRZF010000190.1:0-3324 GCA_039803805.1 Caldifarciminota bacterium | reverse complement strand
TAAAGGCAACAAAGGAGGTAATAGAAGAACTTGCAAAAAGAGAGGAGGTTGAATACATAATTGAAGATTTTGTAATACAAATTGAAGAGGTTAGAAATTCTGAAGAACTAACTCCACTTACACCACCATGGAATATAATAAGAGTAAAAGCGGATTCATGCTGGATGATAGGTTATACAGGAGAAGAAATAATAATAGGACATATGGATACAGGTGTTGATGTAAATCATCCTGCACTTGCTGGTAAATGGCTTTCACCTTACTGGTATGACCCAATAAATGGACAAACAAACCCTTATGATGACAATGGTCATGGAACCCATACAATGGGGATAATTTTAGGTGGTGATGGACTTGGTCCATTTCAATATGATATAGGTGTTGCTCCTGGTGCAAAATTTGTTGCATGTAAGGTATGTAATTCAAGTGGTTTATGTGCTTCTTCTGCAATTCATTCAGGATTCCAGCAGATTGCTACCTGGAAATCACAAGGGGTCCCAATTGCTGCTGTATCAAATTCATGGGGGTCAAGTAATACAACTTCTCTTGAATTCTGGGATGATTGTATGAACTGGAGGAACTTGGGGGTATTCCCTGTATTTCTACTTCAAAGGACTGGATCTGTTCCAGGAACAGTAGGCACGCCGGGAAATTTCCCAATAGTTATAGGTGTAGGACCAGCAAGTGATACCACCCAAAAAGGACCTGCTCCAAACCAACCGCCATGGAATGATTCACAGTACTGGATGAGACCGGATTGGAATCTCACAAAACCTGACATCTGTGCCCCTAATTTAAATATTTATTCTTCTTTGCCAGGGGGTTCTTATGGATATATGAGTGGAGCATCTCTGGCAACTCCTCATGTAACAGGAGCAATTGCAATAATCAATCAGAAAAATCCAATCCTTGATGTTCCAACAATTTATAATTTGCTCTTAGACTATGCAGATAAACCGCCTCAGGGAGCTCCTTACCCTAACAATACTTATGGATGGGGAATGTTAAATATATATCAAGCACTTTTAAATACACCTCCTGTGAATATCAAAGAAGAGAAAATCTCAACTCCTCTCTTTTTAAGAATTTATCCAACAATTACAAAAGGAGAAATATATCTTGATTATATGATTCCTAAAAACTCAAAGGCTGAAATAAATGTATTGAGCCCTGCAGGTGCAAAAGTAAAAACAATCTCTACTTCTCTTGAAAAAAATGGAAATGTAAAGAAAGTAAGCCTTAAAGAACTACCCGAAGGAATTTACATTATAAAAGTAAATACCCCTTATAATTCTACAAAAGATAAAGTCATCCTCGTTAAGTAAAAAATATTTAAAAATTGACTTAAATTTTGTTAAAAGTTTATAATTTTTTTCTTTAAAAGGAGGAAAATATGATTTTGCCTTTTAAAAATGAACCCTTTACAGATTTCAATTTACCCGAAAATAAAGAAAAAATGCTTAAAGCAATTGAAAAAATTGAAAAGGAAATGGGAAGAGAAATTCCACTTATCATAAATGGAAAAGAGGTTTATAAAAAGGAAAAGATAAAATCAATCAACCCTTCAAATAAAGATGAAATAGTTTGCCTTGCTCAAAAGGCTGATGAAGAAGATGCAGAAAAGGCTCTTGAAAGTGCGTGGAAAGCGTTTAAGGATTGGCAATTCTTTCCACCAGAAGAAAGGGCTAATATTTTATTTAAAGCAGCAGAAATTGCAAGAAAAAGAAAGTTTGAACTTGCTGCAACAATGGTTCTGGAAGTTGGAAAAAACTGGGCGGAGGCAGATGCTGATGTTGCTGAAACAATAGATTATTTTGAATTTTATGGAAGGGAGATGTTAAGATATTCACAGCCTCAACCTTTAACTCCTTATCCAGGAGAAATAAATGAATATTTTTATATACCCTTAGGAGCAGGAGTTGTAATACCTCCTTGGAATTTCCCACTTGCAATACTATCAGGAATGTCATCAGCAGCAATAGTAACAGGGAATACTATTGTTTTAAAGCCGTCATCGGATTCACCTTTAACAGGATACAGATTTTATGAAATAATGAAGGAAGCAGGATTACCTGATGGAATTTTAAACTTCTTAACAGGTCCTGGTGGAAGAGTTGGAGATTATCTCGTTGCCCATCCAAAAACAAGATTTGTTGCATTTACAGGTTCAAAAGAGGTTGGATGTCATATATACGAACTTGCAGCAAAGGTTCAGGAAGGACAAATATGGCTTAAAAGAGTTATAGCAGAAATGGGAGGCAAGGATGCAATAATTGTTGATGATGAGTGCGACCTTGAAGATGCAGTAAATGGAGTTGTTGTTTCTGCATTTGGATATCAAGGACAAAAATGCTCCGCATGTTCAAGGGCAATAGTTCATCAAAAAGTTTATAAAGAATTTTTGGATATTTTAAAAGAAAAAGTGGAAAAGATAAGTATAGGACCTGCAAAGGAAAACCATTTTATGGGACCTGTGATAAATGAAGCAAGCGAAAGGAAAATACTTGAATATATAGAAATAGGGAAAAAAGAAGGGAAACTTTTAATAGGTGGAGAAAAAGCAGAGGGTAATGGATTTTATATAAAACCAACAGTATTTTATGATGTTGACCCAAAAGCAAGGATTGCACAGGAAGAAATTTTTGGTCCTGTTCTTGCAGTTATAAAGGCAAAAGATTTTGAAAATGCAATTGAAATAGCAAATGATACAATATATGGACTTACAGGCTCTGTATATACAAAGAATAGAGAAAAAATTTATAAGGCTAAAAAACTTTTCCATTGTGGTAATTTATATATAAACAGAAAATGCACGGGTGCCCTTGTTGATGTTCATCCCTTTGGAGGATTTAATATGTCAGGAACTGATTCAAAGGCAGGAGGGAGGGATTATCTCCTTCTTTTCCTTCAAGGTAAGAGTGTATCGGAAAAAATAAGATAGTGGGAGCAAAGTTAATCTATCCTGATGGAAAAATAAAGAATGCAGAGAAAGGGAAAAGATTAGAAGAATTTTTAAATGAAGAATATCTATGTGGGAAAATAGGGAATGAGATTGTTGATTTTTCTTATGAAATTAAAGGGAATGAAGAAATAATTCTTTGTGATTTTAATTCTGAAGAAGGAAAACTTGCATTCTGGCATACCTCTTCTCATATTCTTGCAAATGCTGTAAAAGAATTATTTCCTGAAGCAAAACTTGGAATAGGTCCTCCTATAGAAAATGGTTTTTATTATGATTTCTATGTTGAAAAACCCTTTACAGAAGAAGACCTTAAAAGAATAGAAGAAAGAATGAAGGAAATAATAAAAAGGGATGAAAAACTT